>JAIDNJ010000178.1 GCA_029063895.1 Muribaculaceae bacterium
AAATAGTGAATGTAAAACTACATGTCGGAAAATTTAAAACAAAAACATCACAATTGCAATTTTTTCTTTTATATTGAATGTCGGCTTTTTCGCTCTTTTTTTTTAATTTTGCAAAAAATATAAGATTAATAAACGATGCTACTATCAATGACAGGCTTCGGCCGTGCTGTTGCCGAAACTACTTCCAAGCGTTTTACAGTTGAAATCAAGTCGCTTAATTCCAAACAGCTTGACCTGTCAACACGTATTCCGGCACCTTATCGCGAAAAGGAGCTCGAAATGCGCAATCTCATCGCGGGTCGTCTCGAACGCGGAAAGGTCGACCTTACTATATATGTCGAGCATACCGGATCGGAGGCTCCCGCGCCTCTCAACTTTGACCTGTTGGCCGCCTACAAGGCTCAGATTGAAGAAATGTCGCGCCGTCTTGACATACCGATGCCGGCCGACTGGTATTCGGTGCTATTGCGTTTTCCCGACGTGATGAAAGCCGACACCCTCACTGTAGTTACCGACGAGGAGTCTGCCACGCTTATGACTGCTGTCACCGAGGCTGTCGAGCAGCTCATGGACTACCGACGCATCGAGGGCAAGAAACTTGAAGACTTTTTTGCGCTGCGCATAGACCGGATACGCCGTCATCTGGCCGACGTCCCTCTGTATGAGCAGGAACGCATCGTCAAAATAAAATCGCGCATCGAGGACTCTCTCTCAAAAATCCCTATGGTCGAGTTTGACCGCGGGCGTCTTGAACAGGAAATGATTTTCTATATCGAGAAGCTCGACATCAACGAAGAAAAACAGCGCCTTACCCAGCACCTCGACTATTTTATCGAGACTATGGCCGGGAAGCATGGACAGGGGAAAAAACTCGGGTTCATCTCCCAGGAAATGGGGCGCGAAATCAACACGCTCGGTTCCAAGAGCAATCAGGCCGACATGCAGCTGCTTGTTGTCGGCATGAAAGACGAGCTTGAACAAATCAAGGAGCAGGTGCTCAACGTTATGTAACCAACCCTTATACTTTTTGGCCCCATGAAAGGCAAAATAATAGTCATATCAGCCCCCTCGGGGTGTGGAAAATCGACAATCATCAACGAGATAATGAAGCGTGGCAATGTTGACCTGAGGTTTTCAGTGTCGGCTACCAGCCGCAAACCGCGTCCCGGCGAGATTGACGGTGTGCACTATCATTTTCTCACCGAGGAAGAATTTCGCCGACGCATCGCCGACGGCATGTTTGTTGAATTTGAAGAGGTTTATCCCGGCCGTTTTTACGGTACGCCCGTGGCCGAAATCGAGCAGGCCGTCAACGAGGGCCACAATGTGGTGCTCGACATTGACGTCAAGGGTGGTGTCAACGTAGCCGGCCGCTTTGGCGACCGCGCCACCACCATTTTCATCATGCCTCCGAGTGTCGAGGAGTTGCGCCGACGTCTTGAGACACGTGGCACCGACTCGCCCGAGATGATTGACCAGCGTGTAGGAAAAGCCGAATATGAAATATCGTTTGCTCCCGGATATGACCATGTAGTGGTCAATGATGACCTTGACAAGGCTGTTGTCGAGACCGAAAAAATCATAGCCGACTTTGCCCGCCAATGAGTAACGACAGGCGACGCATAGCTATCCTTGGGGGCTCGTTTAACCCCGTCCATATCGGTCACCTTATTTTGGCCGACTATGCCCGCGTAAACTGCGATTTTGACGAGGTGTGGCTCATGCTCTCACCGCTTAACCCACTCAAGGCCGATAACTCGGAGCTGTTGCCCGACGATATCCGTCTCGATATGTTGCGTCTCGCTCTCAATGACTCGCCGGGATTGTCGGAATGTGACATCGAGCTGACCATGCCGCGACCGAGCTACACGGTCGATACCCTCCGCGAGCTGAGTCGCAGATATCCTGATGTCGACTTCACCCTGCTCATAGGTGCCGATAATTTTGCCGAATTTGACCGGTGGAAAGATACTGATGAAATACTGCGGCTTGCGTCGGTAACGGTATATCCACGTCCAGGATACCCGATGCCCGACGGATCGGTACCGGGAATCACCCCTCTCGATGCCCCCATGATTGAGATATCATCGACCGACATCCGTCATTCTGTTTCAGGCGACAGGCTTGTGGCCCATATGCTTCCGGTGCCGGTCTACCGCTATATAGTTTCAAACAACCTCTACCGTTAATCCCGTTTTATCACAGAACATGAATCACGACGATAACTCCGCACCACAGTCGGTGCTCAACCCTAACTCGATAGCATTCATCGCTTTGTGCAAGGAATACTGTCAGGCTCTCGCACAGGCCCGCGAGGCTCAGCGCGATGAGTTCATCAGCTTGATGCTCAAGTTGCTGCCGCGTATCTATATCACCGCCACCGACCTCTCGGTCAACTTTATCGAGACCGAGGAACCGTATATCGACCCGGCCCTTGAAGAAGATTATTATGAGGGAATACGCCGCAATGTCGAAACATTGATGGGCCCCGACGATATTTATCTTGAAGTGTTTGAGGAGGACATGAAATATAGCGACACACCAGTATCGGCAAGTATTGCCGAGGGACTTGCCGACCTTTTTCAGGTGCTGTTCAACTTCATATCGGCTCTTGGCAATGATCCCACCGACGAGGTTGCGGCCATGTCGGTTCTTGCCATCAAGGAAGACTTCCGTAATTATTGGAGTCGAATCCTGTGCAATGTGCTCAGGCCTCTCAATGATCTCGCTTACAAAGATTGATGTCTCCGGTCGTCTTTTTGACCGGGACATCGAAAGATAAACAATCCAATTTTATACCAATCCATTATGTTTACAAAACTATTTACTGCTGCTTGCACAGCTGCCCTGATGTCGGCGTTGCCCCTCGCGGCTAAAGGCCCCCAACTCAAAATTTATCACGATGACGAGCACACCGACACCGTCACCCGTGCCACCTATTATGTTATAGGCATCACCACTCCCGATGCCAAAGCATGGGTAAACGGCGAGGAAGCCCACGTTTATAAAACCGGATCGTTTGGCGGTGAAGTCACCCTTAAACCGGGTCTCAACAAAATCCCCGTCAAGGTGACCGCCGACGGTAAATCAGAGAAAAAAACTGTTGAAATCTATTACAATAACGCTCCCCGTCAGGCAACCCGTCAGTCACTCCCTACAACCAAAGCTCTTGCCACTCCGGTAAATATCAAGTCGCTCCCCGGTGCCTATTTCCAGTATGGCAACGGAGGTGACCGTCTCGGTGGTTCTAAAATAGGTTTTGTTGATGCCGGCATCGACATGACAGCAGTCGGCGAGACCCCCAATCTCTATAAAGTTCAGCTCAGCGACAACCGTTATGCCTACATTCCCAAAGAATATGCAGCCGAGGGAGGTGAGGGTGCCACAACCGTCAACACCGGCTCATGGTCGCTCAGTAACACCGGTAAAACCGACCGCATCTCGGTGAGCCTTCCCGTCCGCCTTCCCTACACCTCACGCACTGAAATCGAGCCATCGGTGCTTAAAGTATCGCTCTACGGTGCTACCTGTAATTCAAACTGGATTACTCAGCGCGGCAATCTCGACATGATTGATTTTGTTGACTTCGAGCAGGAAGAATCAGATGTGCTTACCATCACCATCCGTCTCAAAGAACAGTACCAGTGGGGCTATACAATCGCCTATGCCGGCGAGTCGTCAACACTCAACATCGACGTGCGTCACCGTCCCGTTTCACTCGAACTCAAAGACCTCACAATCGGTCTTGACGCCGGTCACGGCGGTGCATATCCCGGGGCCTATTCACCCTCGGGACTTAAAGAAAAAGATGTCAACCTCGACATCGTGCTCAAGGCCGCCCAGATTCTCCGCGACAAGGGTGCCAATGTGGTTCTCACCCGCGACGGTGACACCGGTCCCTCTATGACCGAGCGCAAACAAACATGGCGCGAAGGCAATGTTGACCTCGCTATCTCGGTTCACAACAACGCATCGGGTAATCCGCTCGTTCCGATGGGTACAAGCGCCTATTACAAACATCTCTTCAACCGCCAGCTTGCATCATCGCTCCACCAGTCGATGCTTTCGCTCGGGCTTGCCAACTTCGGTTTGACCGGCAACTTCAACTTCTCGCTCAATGGGCCCACCGACTATCCCAACGCACTTGTTGAAGTCCTCTTCATGTCATCGCTCCCCGAAGAAGAGCTTCTCGCCGATCCCGAATACCGTGGCAAGCTCGCCGCCAAAATCGTCGAGGGTCTGGAGAATTACCTCAATATGGTGAAAAAATCACTCTGATAACATTCCTTCTCGTAAGGGATAAGCCGTTTCAAGCGCTGTGCCAGGATTGGTACGGCGCTATTTTTTTATGGTGGATAATTTGCCGGAGAATGAGATTGGTGTAAAACAAAAAAGAGCTGTCGTCACGACAGCTCAAATTTCGTTAAATAAACCAATCATTATCACATTTTTTTGCAATGGAAAAGTAATTTTGCTATGCACTATTATAACACACCGTGGTTGAAAAAAGTTCAAGCAAAATAAAAAAATATAAAATTATGACGTAAAGGTGCTGTAATTCAAAAAGTTTTATTACCTTTGCAGTCGCAAAATCAAGCCGTAACGGGCTCAGTTAAGCAAGTCATTGCAAAAGTGGAGGCTTCGCCCGTCGGTATAACCTGTAAAACAATAACAAACAAATGTACGTTATCGTAGAAATTCAGGGACAGCAGTTCAAAGCCGAACAGGGCAAATTTCTGTATGTCCACTATCTTGGCGACGACAAAACCGAAGGCCAGACTGTAGAGTTTGACCGCGTTCTTCTTGTTGACGCTGACGGCGCAGTCAAAGTAGGTGCTCCCACCGTTGAAGGCGCAAAAGTAGTTTGCGAGGTTAAACGTCCCCTCGTAAAAGGTGATAAAGTGATCGTTTTCAAAAAGAAACGTCGCAAAGGCTATCGCCGCAAAAACGGCCATCGCCAGTGCTTCACCCAGGTTGTTATCAAAGACGTAATTGCTTAACCCCTTAAAATCGTTTGAAACATGGCACATAAGAAAGGTGTAGGTAGTTCGAAGAACGGCCGCGAGTCGGAAAGCAAACGACTCGGAGTTAAGATTTTTGGTGGTCAGATCTGCAAAGCCGGCAACATTATCAAACGCCAGCGTGGAACAGTGCATCACCCCGGTGAAAATGTTGGTATGGGTAAGGATCACACAATCTATGCCCTCGTTGACGGTACAGTAGTATTTACTGAAGGCCGCAACGGACGTCAGTTTATCAACGTTAAGCCTGCCGAGGCTTAATATCCCCCGGTAAACAAGCAAAAAAGGCGGTGTGTCAAAACTTGACACATCGCTTTTATTGTATGCAGGCTTTGGAATTTTGATTTAGTTGATTGCCTTATGCCACGTTCGGTTCTGAGGTATTGGTATAATGTGGGCTTTGACACGCAGTGGTTAGTCGACAGACGATTACGTGTCTTACGAGTCATTTTGGCAGAAAATGTTTAATTTTTTGTGGGCGCGGTGGTGAAAGTGACGAGAGACTTGATGTCGTCAAATGAATTGTTGGGTTCGTCGGCTGAATCGGGGATTGTATAGACGCGCTCGCGTTTCATGTTTTCGCGTGAGTGACGATGCCACGAATGATTCATGAGTGTACATTTGATAATAACAACGTAATCGGGTGCGGTGTAGGCCGTGTCGGTATATACAACCGGGAAATCTTTGAAGATGCGTTTGAGCAGCGGTCTGTTGTCGACTTCGGTAGAGTCGGTAGTGTTGACCGGAGTCCGGGCCGATAGTATCGGGGCTGCAAGCCCCAAAATAGCCATAATCATCAATATTCTAAAGCCGTACATCATAGTTTAATCACATTCTGGTTATATTGTGACAACGGATGAACGGCTTTAAATGTTTGATATGTTTTAGTTAAAAAACGGTGAGAACGATTATTTTTCTGAAATTATCTCGGTGAGATGTTTTTCTTGCTCGGAGATGACAAGGAGTGTATCGCCCAAAAACAGTTTGGTGTTTCCGGTTGGGACAAGATAGCGTTGGCCTCGGCGCACAAGGATAACGAGGGTGTCGGGAGGCAGTGTTATCTCGCGCAACATATGTCCGTCGGCAAGCAGCGAGGGCTTTACCTGAATCTCTTTCATTGAGGCTGTGATTTCGTCGGGAAGGTCAAAGTTGAACTTTCGTTCGTCCAGATCTTCTTTAAGACCGAGAATCCCGGCCATCCATGTGACGGTCGTTCCCTGAAACAGTAGCGATATGATGGTGATGAAAAACACCATATTGAACATGAATCGGGCATGGAGTACATCGGGTGAGGCGAGTGCCATCGTTGCAAAGATGATGGGGACTGCTCCGCGCAAACCCACCCATGAGATGTAAAGACGGGCTTTGAGGGTGAAGGAGCGGAACGGCAGCAGGCAGACTAACACGGCCAGCGGACGCCCAATAAAAATCATGAACGCACCGAGCAGTAGGCCGGGGATGATGAGGTGGGGAGTGATGAGCTCGTGGGGATTGACGAGGAGTCCGAGCGAAAGGAACATCGTGATTTGAACGAGCCAGGTGAATCCGCCAAAAAATGTAGTGATGGTGTGTTTCATGGCAAGTTTTGAATTCCCGACTACAATACCGGCGATGTAGACAGCGAGGTAGCTGTTACCGCCTATAAGTTCGGTGATAGAGAATGCAAAGAATACACACGCTATCATCATTACCGGATATAAGAACTCGTTGTCGGCTCTCAGACGATTGATGGCTTTGAGCGACAGATAACCTATGATAAAGCCCCCGGCAACCCCGAGAAGCAGCTGGATGCAGAGCATCATCAGCGATGGCCCGATGATCGAAGTTGACAGCGTCTCGCCATTTTCGATTATTTTGATGAGGATGACGACGAGCAGGTAGGCCATGGGGTCGTTACTGCCGCTCTCAAGCTCAAGCAACGGGCGTAGGTTTTGTTTCAGACCGGTGCGCGATGAGCTTAGTATTGAAAAGACCGAAGCCGAGTCGGTTGATGACATGATGGCTGCCAACAACAATGACTGAGTGATGCCAAAATTGTATTCTGGAGCAACAAAGTCAAATATGTAGTAAATGAACAGTCCCGATAGGATGGTTGTGAGCAGTACTCCCGCGGTCGCGAGGGTGAGCCCTGACCGCCATATAGGTTTGACAGCCTTGAGACTTGTGTCGACACCACCCGAAAAAAGGATTATGCTCAACGAAATCATGCCTATGAGCTGGACGGTTTCAGAGCTGTCAAACTTGATGCCGAAGCCGTCGACACCGGCAAGCATTCCGACACCGAGAAAGAGAAGGAGGGCAGGCATGCCGAAACGGTTTCCGGCTTTTCCCACAAGAACACTGAGCGATAGCAAAAATGCCGCTATCAGCATTATGTTGTTGGCGGTAATTTCCATGAATGAACAGATGTTTGCTTAAAACTCGCTGAATGCGAACGGCAGCAGGTCACGCACCGATTTTACTATGTAGATGTTGTCACGACCTGTCAGAATTACTTCGACGGGATGGCCGGCTCGTGTCTCATATTCAAGAAGAGCCTGCCTGCAAACTCCACAGGGCGAGATTGGGTTTGTGATGAAATCGTCGGTATGGTCACGGGCGGCGATGGCAATAGCCTTGAAGTCGATGTCGGGATATTGTGATGCGGCATAGAAACAAGCCGAGCGTTCGGCACATGTCCCGGCAGGGAACGAGGCGTTTTCCTGGTTGGCACCGTCAACGGTAATGCCGTTTGACAGCAGAATCGAAGCTCCTACCTTAAAGTTGCTGTAAGGTGCATAGCTGCGGTAGGTGGCCTTTCGTGCGAGGTCAACTATTTTGCGCTGATTTTCGTTAAGATCGTCATAAGAGCACACTACATAATCAAAAGATGACTTTACATTTTTCATTTAGGACTTGATTGATGTTGGTAAATGATTTAAATTCAGTCTTTGCCGGTCAAAATGCGACGTATGTCGTTGAGCTTGTTAAGAGCTTCGACCGGAGTTAGGTTGTTGATATCAAGGCCGAGAATGGCATCACGAATCTCGGTGAGCACCGGGTCATCGAGTTGGAAAAAGGATAGCTGAACCCCCGACTCGGTCGCTGTGATCGGTTTGATGTCGGCAGTGGAGGCCGATCCGTCTTTATTGTCCCGGTTTACGCTTTCGAGATGGTCGAGTACTTTTTCAGAGCGCGAAATGATTGAGCGCGGCATTCCGGCGAGTTTGGCTACATGGATACCGAAACTGTGCTCGCTACCGCCACGGGCAAGTTTGCGCAGGAATACTACCTTGCCGTTTATTTCCTTGACAGCCACATTGAAGTTCACTACCCGGCTATAGGATTTTTCCATTTCGTTGAGCTCGTGATAGTGGGTGGCAAACAAGGTTTTGGGATGCATGTCTCCATACTCGTGGATGTGCTCGACGATAGCCCATGCTATCGAAATGCCGTCATAGGTCGACGTGCCTCGGCCGAGCTCGTCAAAGAGAATGAGAGATCGTTGGCTCATGTTGTTCAGAATCGAGGCAGCCTCGTTCATCTCGACCATGAAGGTTGACTCTCCGAGAGCGATGTTATCGCTGGCACCAACGCGCGTGAAAATCTTGTCGACAACGCCGATACGGGCCGAGTCACATGGAATGAACGAACCGATCTGAGCCATGAGCACGTTGAGGGCTGTTGACCTGAGTAGAGCCGATTTTCCCGACATATTTGGACCGGTTATCATCATTATCTGGGTCGAGTTGTTGTCGAGTGTAATGTCGTTGGCGATATAGGGTGTGCCGGCCGGAAGCTCGCGCTCGATAACAGGATGACGTGCGTTGCGGAGCTCGATGGTGAGTGAATCATCTACGACGGGACGGTTATATCGGTTGGCCATGGCAACGATGCAGAATGTAAGAAGCACGTCGAGCGTGGCAGTCATGCGTGCATCGGTCAGGATTGTAGGGGCAAAATTGGAAGCCACGGCGAGAAGTTCGGCAAACAGACGGCTCTCGATTACCTCGATTTTTTCCTGGGCGCCGAGTATTTTCTCCTCATACTCCTTTAACTCGGGTGTGATGTATCGCTCGGCGTTGACAAGCGTCTGTTTTCTAATCCATTGCTCTGGGACCTTGTCGCGATGGGTGTTTGTGACCTCTATATAGTACCCAAAGACGTTGTTGAAGCCTATCTTTAGCGACGGGATGCCGGTGGCCGTGCTCTCGCGACGTTGTATTTCAAGGAGGAAATCCTTGCCACCGGTGGCTATGCGGCGCAGCTCGTCGAGCTCGCTGTCGTAACCTTCCCTTATCACCTGACCACGGTTGATGGCTATCGGGGCGTCGTCGACAATAGTTGCGGCTATGCGGTCGCGAAGCTCTGTGGCCGGATTGATGTTACGGCCAATCTCGACAAGAGGTTCAATGCCCGATTCGAGACAAAGCTGACGTATGGGTCCGAGGGCTGTCAGGGCATTGCGCAGGCTGACAAGTTCGCGTGGAGATATGCGGCTGAATGTCAGTTTGGAGGTGAGGCGTTCGAGGTCCCCGATCTGTTCGAGCTGTTCGCGTATAGACTCGCGCACCTCGGGGTTACGGAAGAAAAACTCGACGATATCGAGGCGGTTGTTGATGGCTTTATGGTCTTTGAGCGGGAACATGAGCCAGCGGTGTAGCAGGCGTGCTCCGGCCGGGGTTACGGTGTGATCAAGAACACCGAGAAGGCTCTTGCCGTCGGGATTGAAACTGTCGATAAGCTCAAGGTTACGTGCTGTGAACCGGTCGATGCGCACGTAATGGTCCTGTTCGATGCGCGATATGCGGGTTATGTGGCGGGCATCCGAGTGACGGGTGATGTCGAGGTATTGAAGGACGGCTCCGGCGGCAATAACGGCATCGGGCATGTCGACAATGCCAAATCCTTTAAGACTTTTGGTGCCAAATTGCTTTAGGAGGCGTTCGTTGGCGGCCTGAGCTGTGAAGACCCAGTCGTCGAGTTCGTTGATGAGGTATCGGCCCGAAAACGATTCGGACACTTTTTGACGCGAACCGCGTTCGACGAGTATCTCTTTAGGCTCGAAATTGCTGAGAAGCTTGTCGATATAGCGTATGTCGCCCTGAGCTACAAGAAACTCACCGGTCGAGAGGTCGAGAAATGATATTCCCGTTTCCTTACGCCCAAAACTGATAGCGGCGAGAAAGTTGTTGGTCCGGTGGTCAAGAACGTTGTCGTTGAGAGTGACACCGGGGGTGACGAGCTCGGTGATTCCCCGCTTGACGAGCGTCTTTGTGAGTTTCGGGTCCTCGAGTTGCTCACAAATCGCCACCCGTTTGCCGGCCCTGACAAGTTTTGGCAGGTAAGTGTCGAGAGCATGATGAGGAAACCCGGCCAGTTCGACCGAACTTGCCGACCCGTTTGCCCGACGGGTGAGGGTTATACCGAGAATCTCGGATGTTGCGATGGCGTCGTCCGAAAATGTTTCATAGAAGTCGCCCACCCTGAACAACAGAACCGCATCGGGATGCTTCTGTTTCATCTCGAAATATTGTTTCATCAAGGGTGTCTCAACAACTTTTTTTGCCATTATCGTTTAGTTATTTAGTATCATGTAGGACGCGATTTCTCGCGTCCTACAACAATGTTGATTTTATCAATCCATCAGTTTGCGGTAACGGCGGCGGGTAGGTTCCTTGCCTCCGTTGTGGTCGCGCTTGTATTGTTCGTAGTCGGAATATGAACCTTCATAGAACACGACGTTGCCGTCACCCTCAAACGAGAGGATGTGGGTACAGATGCGGTCAAGGAACCAACGGTCGTGGCTAACGACAACGGCACATCCGGCAAAATCGTCAAGACCTTCTTCAAGAGCGCGGAGAGTGTTGACGTCGATATCGTTGGTAGGTTCGTCGAGCAGGAGCACGTTGCCTTCCTCTTTGAGAGCCATAGCGAGATGCAGTCGGTTGCGTTCACCACCTGAGAGAACACCGATTTTCTTTTCCTGATCGGCACCGGTGAAGTTGAATTTTGACAGGTAAGCGCGAGCATTGACCTCACGGCCACCCATGCGGAACGATTCGACACCACCCGAGATTACCTCATAGACGGTTTTTTCAGGAAGAAGGTCGTGGTGGGTTTGGTCGACGTATGCGATTTTGACAGTCTCACCAACGTCAAAAGAACCGTTATCGGGAGTTTCCTGGCCCATTATAAGGCGGAAAAGGGTGGTTTTACCGGCACCGTTGGGACCGATAACGCCAACAATACCGTTTGGCGGGAGGGCAAAAGACAGGTCGTTGAAAAGTTTTTTCTTCCCGAACGCTTTGGCAAGATTGCTTGCCTCGATAACTTTGTTGCCGAGACGGGGACCGTTGGGAATGAAAATTTCGAGACGCTCCTCTTTTTGTTTCTGATCTTCGTTGAGAAGGCGGTCATAGCTTGAAAGACGCGCTTTACCTTTGGCCTGACGAGCTTTGGGGGCCATTCTCACCCATTCAAGCTCACGTTCAAGAGTTTTGCGACGTTTGCTTGCCTGCTTTTCTTCGAGAGCCATACGTTTGGTTTTTTGGTCGAGCCATGAAGAGTAGTTACCTTTCCAGGGTATACCCTCGCCACGGTCAAGCTCGAGAATCCATCCGGCCACGTGGTCGAGGAAGTATCGGTCGTGAGTGATGGCGATAACTGTACCGGGATATTGCTGGAGATGCTGTTCAAGCCAGTCGATTGACTCGGCATCGAGGTGGTTGGTGGGCTCGTCGAGCAGCAGGATGTCGGGTTGCTGGAGCAACAGGCGGATGAGCGCTACGCGGCGGCGTTCACCACCCGAGAGAGTCTTGACCGGCTGGTCGTCGGGGGGACACTGGAGGGCGTCCATGGCGCGTTCGAGTTTTGAGTCGATGTTCCATGCGTCGGCAGCGTCGAGTTTGTCCT
>JAIDNJ010000179.1 GCA_029063895.1 Muribaculaceae bacterium
ATCGCACTCGGAGACATGCCGGTGTACTGGGCCGCTTCGTCGAGGGTCAGAATTTCTTTTTGATTCAACCCCAGATTTTTGCTTATTTCCACGGCGATTTTTGCTATGAGTTCCTTCGTCATGATATTTTCAGTTTGGTTATATACAGTTTTGAGTTTTCAAAATCGGTGACTATTTTAAAGGTGCATTGAAGTTCTCTTTGCAGCCGGTATGCCAGTGATCGCCCTGAATTAGCAGCCCGGGATAGCAGCGGCTCGTGGCGGGGCAGGGCAAACGACGTGTTAACGCCATACGGCATATCTCTCAATGCCTGACTTGTTACTTTTTGATTTTCCATATTTCTACATTTGAAATCCGAGAGAGTCGCATACCCACAGCATCGTGGCAACGATTTTCCAAAACAGCACTCCCGCGCCTATCAGCCCAAGCATTGCGCAGATTACCGTTACATTGTCCTTAGCTTCTTTTCTGTCCATTTGTTATTTATTTTATTTGTTATTAGTTTGGCGGAAAAGAAAAACTGCCGTATATTTGCAGTAGGATATATTTAGAGTCTGGCAAATTGCCCGACAGCCTTTCTTATGTCCGTTTGTTTGTTATTTCGACTGCAAAGATAATGGTATAAAATGGAAAATTCCAAATTATACCATCTATAATTAATGTATATTAATGGTATAATATGGAAATTAACGGAAATTCACAATCTGCGATAGCGGAAAGACTCGCTGACTATATAGAGTATGATGCGGTTACTTCGCCGTCTCAATTTGCTGCAAAAGCGGGGATAGACGCATCTGGTTTTCATAAAATGCTCAAGGGGCAGCAAAAAATTACAAATTCCACATTAAAAAAAATTTCTAATGCCTACGGCCTTAACATGGCGTGGCTGTTGACCGGTGAAGGCGAAATGATGTCTAATGAGGAGGGGATCTACGAAAATGTACCCGCTTCCGAAAAAAGTTACGAAATCCCGTTGCTCGATTTAGATGCGTCCGCCGGATTCTCGTCAGTCGATGCGCTGGGAGATAATAGCCGTCGTACGCTAACATTGCCAAAATGTGATGGGGCGATAACGATAGTAGGTAAGTCTATGGACCCGACCATCCATGATGGCGACATCGCCGTCTTTGACATGGTAAACTCGCCGTCGTCAATACGCCCCGATGGAATCTACATAGTGCAGTATACCGATGAGGACAACGATGTACATCTCACCGTCAAACGCGTTAAACGGTCACCCGAGGGTAGTACATATATTCGATTATCAGCTGATAATCCCGAGTATGGTTATGAGGATGTACCACTCAAATCAATCAGCCGAGTAGCAAAAGTTTTATATACTATAACTAAATTATCCTACTAATTCATCGCTATGGAAATTTTTTATGCTGTGCTAACGCTTATTTGGTGTGTGCTATGTGTAATCCTGTTCTTTAAAGTATGGGGTATGACTTCTGATGTATCTGAAATAAAAAAGATGTTTCAGCAATATCTATCAGCATCAATGCCATCTAAATCTAACGCGGCTAAAAATTTCGATTCCGATTTGAAAATCACACAGGAAGAAGTTTATAACAAATTAAAAGGTATATGCCAAGGAGATATTATAGAATCCCCCAAATATGGCACGCTGAAATACAACGGCATTAAAAATGGTAAACATGCTCTTTACCCTGTTGCCGGTCAAGACTTAACAAGCTCCTCATTTTGCCAACACGATTCATCCGGATATTATATTGCAGTAACAGATAAAGAATTCGTTTGCCTGTTATGATGCCGCTACCAAAATCACGCTATTTAAATAATATAAAGACTCGACGGGGTGTGTAATGGCCCTTATTGTGATTGTTGCGTCAATAGCGGTCTTTATTCTTTCGTAGATCGAGAAATACAAAGTAAGAGACTTAATTAACAATAATTCACAATTTTAATCCTCGAATTTATCGTAAATGTCGTAAATTTGCAACCAATAGCAAATAAGAGAAAACCAATAAAACCGATTAATCAATGGACGCATTACAAGTGTTGAATTACACCCAGCAGTTTAAAGACGAGAATGGGTATAATTCAAACATATATTATAATGACAGTATATTGCATGCTACTATTATCTTGCGCGAATTATTGATTAAAGCTGCTCAGGAAAATAGCAAAACATTAAATATGTATTGCGGTAAATTCTCTTTATTTCGCGACGAAACACAACGAAAGGTTGAAAATGTTAAATTGGACTGTGATTCGTCAACTTTATTAGGCGAGCAAATAGTTAAATGGGCTGAATTTAAGCCTTTTGATGAATTGCAGAAACAGTTGAGCGAGTTTATAAATGACAAAAATGGCACCCTTAATCTTATCATCGAGAGAGATTTTGAGACTCTGCAGAAAAATAAAGTATGGGGAATCTTAAAAGCTGGTATGGAAAATAATAGAGTAAGGATATTTATTCTTACTGAAAAACTCGGGGTAGGGCATTTTGCTGTTACCGAAGAAGCCTACCGGATAGAAGATTCCGATGATAATAAAACGGCGACTGGTTGTTTTGTTGACCGTGAAAACGCATCTATCTTGAATGACAATTTTGACTCTCTAAAGAAATTGTCTATTAAAGTAGCTGTTTAACGATTATGGATAATAGTATTTTGGGTAACGCGCAAACCTATATGGGCGTGTTAGCCACATTTATAGTGTTATGTCTTTTTATATCTAAGTCTGAAAACGAATCAAATTTTATTATATATACCCTACTAAAAGTCAGAGAGGAATATATAAAGCACCTTAGCGCGGTAGTAGAGGAGATAAAGGTCGAAATAAAAGCCAACAGTGAAAAAGTAATGAGTGGAGGGATTATCCCGGTTAATAAACTTAATCCTGCCAGCCAGGCAAAATTGTTGCGGAATAGACGAAACACTATGATGATAACGCATCAATTTTTTCACAATGTTTCGGATACTACAAAAGAATTTGCTCCAGAAATCAAGAATAAAGAGGAGCTTCCCTATATAGCATTGCTATCATTATGCCTGATTATTACAGTAATGCTTGTTGATTGTCTTAACTTTTTGTCGATTGGGAGTCGTTGTCTTTTTGTAAACATGCTTCTGGGTGTTTCTTTTGTCTTCACGGTCGTTTTATATCACAAATTTTTTTACGATAATCATGTAAACCGTCAAGTAGCAGACTCTGAAACCTATACACGTAAACATTCAAAGCGTATTCTTTTTGTGTTTCTGATTTTGTTGTTTGCCGGTTGGCTCGTATGCGCACCTTATATAAATGCCCCGTGGGTTGGAATAGTAGTTGTTGTTATTCTGCAAATATTAATCGGGTATGTAGTCAAAAACAAATGGATTTCACAATGCCATAAATATAAGGGCTACAGTCGATCGATTGTGCTGCAGCATTTTGTTGTCTTTATTGTATATATTGGGGTAATGACCACAGGAATGTGGTATTGGGGATGGATTCTTCCTCATATCGGGTATAACCATCAGGACATAGAGAATTGGAACCGAATTTTAATTCTGATGAGTTCCAAAGTATTTTGTTACTATTTATGTCTATGTTTTTTTACAATTAATTCAGTAGTCGGGCCTATAGTTGCAGGATATTTTTATTTGCAAAATAAGGAAAATATGATAATTAAGAATATTAGGGAACAGCAAAAAGATATTCAGCCTCTAATATCAGAGTTGGCAAAAGAGTATCAAAAAATATTAATTCAATAATACAACTATATTTCCAGTTTCGGCAAAGAATTTATCGCTGCCTCTTTCAGGCTATCGACGGCGCGCGTGTACTTCTCGGTTTGCGATAGTCCGCTATGACCTAACAGGCTTGCCACGGTCTTGATATTTGCGCCGTTATTGAGGATATTGACGGCAAAGGAGTGCCGGGCACAGTGCCATGTTATATGCTTTTCTATCCTGGCGCGTTTGGTCCAGTGACGCAACGCTTTCAGACACATCGTGTGGCTCGGTAAACGAAATATCAACTCATCGCGCTGGCCCTGACCGATCAGATTTAATAAACCGTCATTTAACGGTATCACTACGCCGCTGGCGCTGCTGTGTCCTTTTGTTTTTGCCTGTTCAAACATTAATAGCCGGTTGGAATAATCGACGTTGGCAAATGTGAGATCCTTGACATCGCACCAACGTAGCCCGCTATACAGGCAGAATATGAAAGCCCTGCGTATATGGGTGTTTTCTCCCGGGTAATGAGTCGAAATTAATGTTTGCATCTCTTCAATACTGAGAATATCCTTTTTAAGGATATAGTCGTCATTTTTAATGATTATCCCCTTGCATGGATTGGCTCTTAAAATATCATCCTCGACAGCAGCGCTGATTATTTTCTTGAATCTCTTGAAACAGCTTGAGGGACCGTCGCCGATAAATCGAGATTGAAGATAATCGGCAAACCCACGTACCCGCTGCTTGGTGAGTTGGTTCGGTTTCAGCGTTAGTCGTTCAATAAGCTCCGCTTTTTTTGAGGCGTCCAAAGAGTTATTTGGGTCGACCAGATAAAACACAAAGCAATTAAAGGCATGCTTAATAACACGTTTGTCCCCTTTCGTATAGTGGTCCACATAGCTACGCATCCAAACAATGAGATCCACATTATTTTTTTGATGTTTTTCAAGCCGGTACCCTTCGGTTTGTTTCAATAGATCCTGCCCACGTTCAAACCTTACGCGCTTGGCAATCTCCAATGTTTCCTTATTTTGCTGACGTTCCTGTTGTGTGCGCGGTGCTTGCCACAGATACAGCCCTAAACGCTCTGTGCTTCGATTGACTTTTTTATAGGTATTACCATTCTTGCTTTCGACTACCTGATAGCCGAAGTAAAATTCTAAGTAGAGGCTATCGCGCCCGTCGCTTAGCGACTGACCCATTAGTTTAGGATTGTCGCCGGTGTTTCCCTCTATTAAATAAGTGTTATTACCTCGGTAGTTTTTCTTTGCCATATATCTTATTTTCTTTTGCTTTCTTTTGTTTGCACAAAGTTACAAAATTTATTGTTTCAATAAGCAACCAATAAGCAACTTTCGACAAAATATGTATAAATATATGCAAATAAAAGGATTTGTCTATTTTGTAAATATCTGAATATTAATGGCTTTATTTTCTTTTGTTTGTATATGTTTCCTCGGTTCGATTCCCTTCGGGAGTACAAAAGAGGCGCTGAGTCAGAATAGACCCGGCGCCTTTTTAGGTTACTTCAGGCAGGACACGGTATTCACAGTCCTGTCAGTGAGATCATTTTATTATCGTGTCAGTCGATTCTGATTACAAGATAGGGCGACTGATTCCAGAAGCGTTCAGGATTGGTGATTGTGAGAACCTTTTGAGTGCCGTCGTCCTCGATGATATAGCTGTCGTTGGGCTGCTGGGTCATCACTTTAGCTTTTTTGGAATGTAGCGGGATGGTCTTGAACGTGCGGCGGTCGGCTTTGTTAAATGTCGTCGAACTGAAATCGGACGGATTGATTTTGGCACCGCGCAAGAATCCTCCGTTTTTGAGGACTCCGGCTTCCTTGAGTTCTTTGTCCGATCCGATTGCATAGTAGACAGTGTTCATCTCGTTGGTGAGATTGGTGTTTGCCTGCTCGACAGCCTCTTTAGCAACGGTAACGGCTGTAACGGTGTTGCTGAGCGAGTCAACCGACTGGGTTAGCTGGCCAATCTGAATATTGGCTTTGGCAAGGTCGTCGCGAAGACCGTTAATCGTTGTTTCCTGAGTAGCTATCTGTTCTTTAAGGGTAGCAATAGAGCGCTGAAGAACGGCATTGTTTGAGTTTGAGGCATTGAGTTTCTTTTCAAGTTCTTCGAGACGCTGACGACGCTCCGAAAGTGCTGATTCGATTGCCTGCATGTCGTTTACGAGCTGCTGACGTCGGGATTTTGCTTCGCCGTTGACCCCGGGTGTGTTGAGAATATTCTCGATACTTTTGATTTGCATCATGCCCTCCGAGATGTCATTCATCAGCACGAGAAGACTGTCCTGATTGGCGAGTGCAATCTGGAGCGAATCAGATGTCGTAAGAACATTGGCGCCGGTGTCGGCTCCTGTTTTCTTAGAATCACATGACGACAGCGTCACCGATGTACCCACAAGAGCGGCTATGGCTCCGAGAGAGATAACTGACAGGAAATTACGTTTCATAAAATGGAATTTTAATTTGTAAAACTGTTATTTGAAAGGGGTAAATAATGAAACGGTCAGTCATTGTCGGGTGCATATTTGTTTTTGTGCACTTTTGGTTGTGACGAATCGTTGTTACCCCCTACGACTATAACAATTTCACCGCGCGGTTGGTTCTCGGTAAAGTGAGTTATGAGCTGCTGTAGGGTGCCGTTGACAGTTTCGTTATGGAGTTTTGATATCTCCCGAGAGACCGATGCTTTACGGTCGGGGCCACACGATGTGGCGAGTTCGCCGAGTGTTTTGACCAGTCTTAGCGGTGATTCATAAACGATAAACGTGCGCGGGTCGTTGGCGAGGGCGGTGATGCGGGTGGCGCGTCCCTTTTTGGGTGGCAGGAATCCCTCGAAACAAAAGCGGTCACAGGGGAGTCCCGAGTTGACGAGCGCGGGCACAAATGCGGTGGGGCCGGGGAGTGTCTCGACTTCGATGTCGGCTTCACGGCATGCACGGCTGAGCAGAAATCCGGGGTCTGAGATTCCTGGAGTACCGGCATCGGTGATCAGGGCAATATCCTCACCGCCTTCAAGACGCTCTATGACATGGTCGACCGTATCATGTTCGTTAAATTTGTGATGACTCGACATGGGGGTCGATATGTCAAAATGGCGGGTGAGCTGAGACGAGGTTCGGGTATCCTCGGCCAGGATGAGTGTCACTTTTTTGAGCACTTCGATGGCACGCGGCGACATGTCGTCAAGATTTCCTACCGGGGTGGGAACCATGTATAGTTTGCCGGCCATGGTCAGTTGCTGTAATGGTTTGACAAGATTGTGAAGAAGCTCTTCACATCGGGATTCTCGGCATCCCAGCCATAGTTGTCGAGAAAGTAGACGCGTGCCTCGTCAAACGACGACATCTCGGCGATAAGGTCGAGAGCGGCGTCATATTGCTGACTGCTGTTGCCAAACAGTTCGCGGCGGAATCGGAATTTGTCATTGAGCGAAATGGCCTGACGGAAGTTCTTTGATATTTTGCGTGAAAGTTTTTCGTCAAGATAGATTGCCGTGGTTCGTGGTTGGGTCTCGGCAACGACCGACTGTTTTTCGGCCTTGGGGACAACGGGAGTCTGAACGTCGGCATCCTCTTTTTCCTCAAAGGAGGCAGCCTCGGCAACCGCGGCTTTGTCAGCTTGGTCGGTCGAGGGGAGTGGAGCGACCGATTCGGCTGCTTGGATCATACTTTCTGATTCTATATCTTCTTCAATAGCTTCGGCAGCTTCATCAACATCGGGTTCGGCCGGTTGAGGGGTCTCGACTGTTTCTTCGACAGCTTCGGCTACTTGGGGTTCGGCCTGTTGAGGGGTCTCGACAGCGGGAACGTCGGTATCTTCTTTTTCTTCAAACTCGGCGGCCTCGGCAATCTCATATCCGTCAGTATCCGACAGGCCGTCGGTCGGTTCCTCAATCGTCTGATCTGCTGTTTCTACAGCGATGATAGCGTCGGCATTGGCGATTTCGGCGGTTATCTCGTCCTCGGCACCTTGCTCGATTGTCGGGATTGAGGGTTCATCTTCAACGATAGTCTCGGTTGGTGGCAGCGGCTCGCTTTTGACGAAGATTGTTTCTTTGTCGATTTGTCGATAAAGCGGCTGATTGTCAGTTGGGATATCTTCAATTTTTTCCGGGGCGGCAGCCGGTTCTTCTTTGATATCGTCAATTTTCTCAGTGTCGTTAATGTTGTCGGTCAGGTCGATAACCGTGGCATCGGCTTTGGGCGCGATGCTGTCGGCAAGCGCTTTGAGATCATCGATTTTGGCCAGGAGCAGTGGCAGACAACGGTCGATATATCGTTGGTCGGCTTTGCGCATCATCATCGAGGCTGCGATACCCTCGGTCTCGACCGATGCGCACCATAGTTTCTGGATTGTATCTTGCATGGCAGAATTAATTTAATGTGTTAAGAATAAACTGTTCGATGCTACGTTTCAACGTAGCCGACGAACCAAAATATTTATTGACCATGATAACAACCACATGGGTGGGACGGCCTGAGTCGGTGAGCAGGTATCCGGCATAACATCTCACGCCGCTCATGCTACCGGTTTTCATGGCCAGACGTCCGTTAAATTTTGACTTGGGGAGGAACGATTTCATTGTGCCGTCGACGCCGGCTCGCGGAAACAGGTCGATAAATGTTTTTGATACGGGCGATAGTGTCATCTTTTGCAAGACGTCGGCAAGCAGATTGGGAGTGATCGAGTTGGCTCGCGAAAGGCCGCTGCCGTCAAGTATCTTGCAGTATTTGGTCGAGACACCCATCGAGCGCAAAAAGTTACACTCTCTCACGATAGCAGAGTCGCGTGGCAGTTCGGGAGCGAGAAGGCGCAGAGCCGATTCGGCCATCATGTTGTCGCTGCGCACCATGAGGCTGTGAAGAATCTCGGGGAGCGGCTTTGAATTGTAGCTCGTCAGCGGAATCGAGTCGGTGACGGTCGGCTGCGCTCCGTCGACAAAAACGATGTTGTTGCGCTCTATTTCGGTAGTCAGAGCGGCCACAAGCGCGGTCGAGGGGTTGTTCATAGGCATGGTGACGTTGCTGTTGGGCTCAAACACCTTTGGGCCGGTCACTACATACTTGTTTGAGTTGAGACCGTGTATGATATTGCGTTCCTTGCCTATGTTCTCGACTTCGAGGTCAATATCGGGTATAAACGGAGTGGTTGTTCCGGTCGATGTGTTGAGTTTGAAAGTGTTATCGGCAAAGTTGAGTGCGTAATATCCCGCGCCGTAGCTGTAAAAGATATCTTCAAGTTCCCATGTGGTTACAGGGCCCTGGTCGGGCATAGGGCTGTCGGCGATGACAATGTTACCGGCAATCTCCTTGATACCGAGAGCCTTTAACCGGCCAATGATATCGCTGAAAAATGTACACTCCTCGGGTTTGAAATACTCGCTGTAGAGCGTTGGGTCTCCACCGGGGATAATGACGAGATTACCCGACACGCGGCCGTCGGCGATTTTGCCCGAAATGTAGGTCGAGGTCGTGTAGCGGAAATTCTCACCTTTGGTCGACAGTGCGGTAGCCGATGTCACCAGTTTCATCGTGCTGGCCGGGCATAACAGATGTCGGCTGTTATGGCTGACGATATCTTGACCGGTTACAAGATTACGCACTACGATGCCGACCGAAGCGGCTTCGTCGCCTGCAAGTTTCAGCGGTGTTACCTGAGCGGTCGCCTGGAGCAGACATCCCAAGAAGATGAGAAGAAATGAGATTTGACGGTTCATTTTATTTTGAAATTTTTATAGGTTTTCAATTTTAAATATCGCTCTGACAGGGTAATGGTCCGAGTTGCCGGTGCGCAGTGTCGCTATTTCGACAGGTTTTATGCGTCCCTTGTAGAGTATCTGGTCGATGTGAAAATAAAATCGGTTTGCCCGGTAAGTAGCCGAGGGGCCTCGTCCGGCTTCGGTGTAGGCGTTCATGAGGTCGTTGCCCATGATTGTTCTGATGGCATAGCATGATGCTACGTCGTTGAAGTCGCCACATACTATGATGTTTTCGGCAGTGTCGGCGTCAAGATATTGGCGGATAATGCGTGCCTGACTCGCCCTGGTTTTAAAGGCATGGTTGAGTTTGGCAAGCAGGCCCGATTTTATTTTCTTGATGTTGCCGCGGGCATGTCCTTGGGTCAGAGCCATGAACGTAGCCTTGTCGTCAGTGTCGAGCCCTATGGACTGCAGGTGCACGTTATAGATGGTTAGACTGGTCGAGTCAAGGTCGACCACACATTTCTCAAGCATTCCCGACGTGCCGGGAAGCGTGTCGGCCATTATATGAGTGATTTTAAAACGCGAGTATACTGGCACACCCAGTTGTCGGGTCCCGTGATTGGGATAGAGCATCTTGAACGTGTCGGCCTGGGCTCGGGTGATGTTGTGAAAAGAGGGGGCAACCGCCGGCGCTTCCTGCATGCAGATGATGTCGGGTCTCAGGTCGATAATGGCCTGCAGAGTGGTGTTGCTGTCGGTCGCCGGTTCTTTATAGTCGGCAAGATTGAGTGTGTTGTAGATCATCAGCGAGAAGGTGTCATTACCTTGTGTAGGCACCGTTCTCACCCTTATGGGGCAAAAGTCGAGAAACGCTCCAACGCACAGCACCATTGTGACAGCCGGGATAAGTGCCGTTTTTCTGAACGTGATAAGGTCGGCGACTGTCACGCATGGCATCGCAACCACCCAAAACGGGAACGCGAGAAGCGCTATTGCCGGGATTGCATGAAAATAGTCGGGCGAAAAATAGCCGCCATAGGCCGACAGCATGCATCCGGCAGCCAGAATCAGATTGACCGCTATGCTCACGTTAAATAATATCCTGTGCCGCGGGTCATTCATTGTTGCGTGATGATATAAAGCTGTGGTTTAAAATGATTTTGCGCTCGTCATCGCTTAACGATGCAAATCCCGACGTCTTCATTTTAAGGCTGATTTGGTCCACACGCCTATCAGCCTTGCTGCACCGCGATCGTTGGCGACGGTCGGCAAGCATGAACAATGACATGGTGGCTGTGCCGGCGATGATACCTGACAGATGAACTATGGTTGCTCCGGGGTTAATCGCGATTGTCGATGCTATGCTGATAGTCAGCAATATAAATATCAGAGCTGATAAGCTGACCGGCCCCGGAAACGGTAGCTCGATTTTACGCTTTCCCATTGCCATGCCAAACGCCGCTGTCACGCCCATTACCGCGGCCGAGGCTCCTATGAGATTGCTGCCGTTTGATCCGGCGATGTCAAAAACAATACCGGCGACAGCTCCCGCTGTAAGATAGATGATCAACAAGCGTGAAGCCGACATTATTGTTATTCTCATTCGGTCGGCGACGTACCCGATAGCGACCAGCACTATCATGTTTAGAAGCAGGTGGAGCGGGGCAACGTGACAAAAGCTGTAGGTAACTACGCTCCATGGTTTTGACAGCATCTTTCCGGCCGAGAGAAACAGGAGATTGGCCGGGGTGTCATCGGGCATGAAACGCGCCACGATGTTCAACACAATAAACATCGCTACGTTGACAGCCGCTATCCATGCCGTCATTCTGATGACTCCGTTCCTCGGGTCAGAACCGGTTGAACAGAGTGCCATTCTTTTTCCAGTAGAGTATGATTAGGAGCCCCACAATCATGCCGCCGAGGTGGGCAAAGTGAGCCACATTATCGCCGGCGTTGGCAGCCAGTCCCTGAAGCAGCTCTATCGCACCATAACCTATCACAAAATATTTTGCTTTGATAGGAATGGGGATGAACATCAAATAGATAGGACGGTCGGGAAATATCATGCCAAATGCAAGAAGGATACCATATACCGCACCCGACGCTCCGATTGTCCCGACATTGTACAGCCCGTTCAAACGACCCAGAATCGGGTCTGAAAAATTCATGCCCTGAGCAACCGCGTCGACACCCTGGGTTTTGATAAGCTCGATAATAGAGCTTTCAGGTATGCCGAGACGGGCTACCGCGGTGTCGAGCACGTTGTGGATATAGACGGCAAAGACAGCCTCTTGAATCAGGGCCGCCCCGATGCCGCACGATATGAAGTAAAATAAAAACTTTTTACTGCCAAGAATCATTTCAAGCGTGATGCCAAACATAAAGAGGGCAAACATGTTGAAAAACAGGTGGGCAAAGTTTGCGTGCATGAACATGTAGGTCACCAGCTGGAACGGTTTGAACAGCGGCGAACCGAAATAATGAATTGCACCGATTTCATTGATGTCGAGAGTCAGTTTACGCGACAGCACAACCAATGCAAACCACACAATAAAGTTTATTAT
>JAIDNJ010000018.1 GCA_029063895.1 Muribaculaceae bacterium
ACATTTACCAACAAGGCTACCGACGAGATGAAGCACCGAATCATTCTGGAGCTGTCGATACTGGCCGCGTCGCCCGCTAAAAGTAACTATATTGGAGCTCTTTGTGAGATTTTTCACACAGATGATACCGGTGCCATATCCCTTGCCGCCAAAAATGCTCTATACTCGATATTATTCAACTTCTCAAACTTCAATGTAAGCACCATTGACTCGTTTTTTCAGCAGGTGTTGAGAACCTTTGCCTATGAAATAGACCGTAACGGCGGATTTGAGATAGAACTTGACCGGCGTGCACTTATTTCACAAGCTATAATACAACTGTTTTCTACACTTGACGACGATGTTGCAATTGTCGGGCCGGAGCAGAAATTGCTGCGCCACTGGCTTGAGAAGTTTATGGACGACAAGGTTGAAAACAGCAAGCGTTTTAATGTATTCAACCGCGATTCATCATTGTTTTCATCGCTTGTCAAGAGCATGGATGAAATGATGGATGAAACGTTCAGCCTTAACTCGCGGGCAATGACCGACTATCTTGATGACCCCGAAAAACTCAGGGCATTTGAGAGAGCTATAAGCAAGTATGTCAAAAAGCTGAAAGGTGAAATTGCTACAAAAGCAACTATGTTTCTTGACAATATCATTTCGCTAAATATCGAGAGATTCAGTAAAATGAAACCTGAATGGCTGCGTACATGGATCAAAGGAAACATCGCCGAGTTAAAAACCACGGTTGTGAATGCATCCAATGACAAGGAGAAAGTGTTTTCGGTAAAATCCAAAGGCGAAAGTGCTCCGGCCATAGCCGATAGTCTGAAACAGATGGGAAGTGATTTGGCTGCGTTGTATGTGAAAAACTATCGAGATCTCGTGACACTCGGTATAATGAGAGATAACATTTATCTTATGGGCTTGCTCGGGTTGGTTATCAAAGCGATGCGAGACTATTGCCGTGAGAAAAATGTGATAATGCTGTCAGATACAAACGAACTCATAAACGGTATTATAGGAAACAGTCCGACACCGTTCATTTATGAGCGTATGGGACTTAAATTGAGGCATTATTTAATTGACGAGTTTCAGGACACATCAAAGATGCAGTGGCTCAACCTGACACCATTAATGGTAGAGAGCTTGTCAAAAGACAATGACAACCTGATAATTGGAGACGAAAAACAAAGTATATATCGTTTTCGCAACGCCGCTCCTGAGCTGCTCGGACATGAAGCGGCCGATAATATAGCGAGCCGGCGTATGGAGGTGTCAACCCGTGGTCTCATACTTGAGGAGAACCGTAACTGGAGAAGTGTGGAGGAAGTGATAAAGTTTAACAACTCGCTTTTTTACGCGCTTGGATGCTCGGGATATTTGCCTGAAGACAATGCCTATAAAAATGTGATTCAGGATATTTCGCCTAAAAGCGAGGGAACGCATGGTAAAGTTACGTTTCATTTTCTTGACTCGTCTACCAATCCTCAATTTCAGGAAGAAGCCACACCGCTGGCTGTCAATACAATAGCCGAACTGCTGAAAGTCTATCGTCCCGGAGAAATTGCAATTCTAATAAGAAAAAATAACGAGGGGCCAGAGATAATAAATGCATTGCTCAAAGCGATGGAACCGGGTGAAGACGGCGCGCCGCCATTGTTACCCCGATTTAATATTATCTCAAACGAAGCTGTAACGCTCACGTCGTCTCCTGCAATAAAACTGCTGGTTAATATCTTGAAACTGATTGACCGGCCTGCAAACAATGAAGATGAAGCATCGGGCGAGGCCACAAGTAAGAAATACACCAAGGCTGATTCTCTAAGACTTCATCACCGGTTTGAGCTAAATCTTACCGAAGCAACATCGGCCGGCGAGGCACTTGCCTCGGCTGTAGAAAACCCGGGAGACCCGTCGTCTCTTAACGTGTCGCTCACTGATAAAAGCGGAACAAATGATCTCATTTCAATGATAGACCGCGCAATCCTTACACTTCCTGAAAAAATGAGAGTTGAAAATACTTTGTTCATTACCACTTTTCAGGATATTGTGCGCGATTATATATCAAGAAATCAAGGAGATTTATACTCGTTTCTAAAATGGTGGGACTCCAACGGTGACGGCTTCAAAATTGATTCGCCCGAATCACCCGATGCAATGACTATATCGACAATTCACAAGTCAAAAGGTATAGAGTATCCATGTGTGGTTATACCCTATGCAGGAAAAACGCCTCGGACAGGAGCCGACCGACTTTATTGGTTACCAAGTGTATCGGCTGCTGAATTGCCCGATGAAGCCGAAATAGCGCCCGAGATTATACCGCCGATGTTCCCGACAACCTATACAAGCCGACTATCCGAATCGCCATTTGCAGCTGATTATGCCGAGCAGCAGATGAGAAACCGCATAGACACGCTCAATACCTACTATGTCGCATTTACCCGCGCAAAAAAAGAGATGATTGTCATCGCGATGAAAAAAGGGGAGTCGGAGATGAAAGAGATTTACAACTGCATGACATCACTTACATCTGAACGTCTTGAGTCGATCATGAATGACTCTGATGAAAAAATGAGGAGGCTAGTGGTGCCGCTCGCCGATATGATTGATGAAGAAAGCGGGCTATTTGAATATGGCGACCGGGTTGCCGGCTCCAAATCATCGGTTAAAATTGATACGGGATACCAGATGCCGTCCTACACTGTATTTGACAATAGTGATAAGCTGCGTCTTGTTACGGTAGAGAAAGAGGATGAAGACCCTGAAAACGCTCGCCAGACCGGTACTTTCATGCATGAAGTTTTGCGAGGTGTTTATAGCGTGGACGATATTGCGTATCGTTGCCGTCAGGAAGGGCAGAAAGCCGGACTTGACGAGAAGGCGGTTAATGAACGAATCGGCATTTTGGAGCAGGCTCTGACCGACAGTCAGGCAAGACGTTGGTTTGAAAATTGCCGTCGTGTTGTCATGGAGAGGAACATAACGGTATCTGGCAAGCATGAACTGCGTCGTCCCGACCGAATTGTATGGACTGACGACGGCCACATCGACGTGGTTGATTTTAAATTTGGTGAAAAGCATCTTGAAAAGTACAAAGGGCAGGTTCAGCAATATGTTGACCTGTTGAGAGAGTCGGGACTTAAAAATGTCAGAGGATATATTTGGTACCCGCTTGAAAAGCAGGTTATAGAAGTCGATGACGGCATCCGGTTATCGTTATTTTGAAATAAGTTACGAATTTTATGGCAACAAAAACAAAAAGCAATAAAAAACGGGCGACAAGTAAAAAAGTGAGTCGCCGTAAAGGTAAAAACGGAAAGTTATATGCTATCCTGACATTTATTATTTTGTTTGGAGCAGCATATTTTTCGGGCGAAATATTGTCGGCATGTGACCATAGCGATGTATCTGAAATCAATCCCGTCGTCAGTACCGCCGACCAGTTGCAGCAGGTCGTGACAAATCCGGCACTTGAGGAGGAAATAATCCATTATAAGGGCATGACAGTGTCGTTTAACAAACGTCTCCACATACCTAACTGGGTCGCATGGGAGCTAACCGCTCAGGAAACCACCGGAGATAATAACCGGGAGGAAAAATTTTTTTGTGACGAATCGGTAGATGGATGTCCCGAGACATGGGATTACAGTTACTCGGGTTATGACCGCGGTCACATGGCTCCGGCCGGAGATATGAAGTGGGATAGTGAAGCGATGAGACAAACGTTTTACTTGACCAACATTTGTCCTCAGGCCCCTGATCTAAACCGTGGGACATGGAAAACATTGGAAGAAAAATGTAGAGTCAGAGCAAAAAATGACAGTGCCATTATCATTATATGCGGACCTATTCTCACCGATCCTATCACAGAATATATCGGAGACAGCCGCGTAGCAGTACCCAAACGCTTTTTCAAGGTAGTGTTGTCGCCTTTTCGCGACGAGCCGGTAGCAATAGGATTTATTATGCCAAATGCAAAGGTTGTAGGAGGCATGCAGCCGGCGGCTGTTAGTGTCGATGAGGTTGAAGCAGCCACAGGTCATGATTTTTTCTCTATTTTAAACGATGAAGAAGAGACCAATCTTGAAAAGATGTGCAATTTCAATCGCTGGAGCCGCATGTTATAGCAAAAAAGCTTGAAATTCAACTAATTCACTGTTTTTTGGTAAGGAAGTACGATTTTTTTAATGAAAAAATAAAATAATAAAAATTTTTACTTTATCTTTGCCAAAGAATTATATAACCACTTGTAAAATAATAGTTATGAACAAAACTGAATTAGTAAACGCAATTGCCGAAAAGAGCGGTCTTGGCAAAGCGGAGGCAAAACGAGCCCTTGACGCTGCCCTCGAAGCTGTATCGGAAGCACTCGCATCTGACGACAAAGTAGCACTTATCGGCTTTGGAACATTTTCTGTAGCCAATAAAGAAGAACGCACCGGAATCAATCCCCGTACAAAAGAGGCTATCACAATCCCTGCCCGCAAGGTTAT
This sequence comes from Muribaculaceae bacterium, assembly GCA_029063895.1. Lineage (GTDB taxonomy): Bacteria > Bacteroidota > Bacteroidia > Bacteroidales > Muribaculaceae > CAJUPY01. The sequence goes on from JAIDNJ010000018.1 coordinate 4,485, forward strand.
CAAATTTAAACCCGGCAGCGAGCTCAATGATAAAGTGAAATAAGTCATAGACTCAATTCTATAATAAAAAACAGCTTCCCTTTATGGGAAGCTGTTTTTGTATGCTTAACGATTTGAAGTTGGAAAACGAGGGGTATCAGTGAATGCCTGCCTGAATCATATCGACAATGATAGGTTTTGCACCTGCAACAAAAATCTCGACAGCGATAACCATGATTATGAGACCCATGAGACGCATCATAACATTGTTGCCGGTCTCACCGAGGATGCGGGTGAGACGAACAGAGGCTGTCAAAACAATATAGGCAATAAAATAAATTAGAGCTATACTACCGATAAGAATAAACTTCATAGGCCATGAACCTGATGCCTGATCCATCAATACCATACCGTTGGCGATAGCACCGGGGCCACAGAGCATAGGGATAGCGAGTGGTGTTATGGAGATGTTTTCGGCATAGGCCGAAACTTCGTCATCACGTAGCTTGACACTTGAATATTTGGCCTGAAGCATGTCAAAACCTATTTTGAGGATAATGATTCCGGCCGCGATTCTAAATCCATTGGCCGATATACCGAAAAATTTAAAGAGAATCTGACCGCACACTGTAAAGGCTACAAGAATAATGAAAGAGGTGATTGTTGCTTTTTTTACTATCTGCCGCCTTCTGTCGTTGTCAAGTCCTTGTGTCATTGTGAGGAACAACGGCATGGTTCCAAACGGGTTGGTAAGGGTGAAAAACGACGTGAGGCACATGAAAGTAAACGGCATCATGTCATTGTTGAAAGAGTTAAGAAAATCCATTACAGTATATTCGGTTTTTAGTTCTGTGAGAAAATCGGTTTAAATCAGGTGCAAAGATAGCTATTTATTTGGTTATATGACAATGATAAAGCGAAAAATATTTATAAAAGACTGAATTTTATTCGTGTGGTTATAATTATTAAGTAATGAGTTGGATTCGTGCATTAATATTCATTTGCAATGTACTGTATAATAGTGCTTTATTGATTGTTTGGAAATGTAAGTTGTCATAAATATTGAATAATAATGAAATGATGTTTGAAACAAGTATTAAAACGACTATACCGGTAAATAAATGTCACAAATAATTTGTATTTTTGCTGCGAAATAGGAAATGAAATGCGACTATATATTAACGGTAGTTATCCCGGTTCATAATCGGGAGCGGATCGTGTTATCGGCTCTTGACTCTATTGCTGACAAAAGGTGTAATAATCGTGTCAAGGTGATCGTGATCGATGACAACTCGACTGATTTGACATTTGATGTTGTAAAAGACTGGATATCACTTCATGATGAAATGAATGTTTCGCTGATTAAAACTGACGTAAAGGGGGCTTCAGGAGCGCGAAACCGCGGACTGGCCGAAGTTGATACGGAGTTTACGATGTTTTTTGATTCGGATGACCGGATGATGCCCGGATTTTTAAGCAGGGTAGTGGCGAGTCTTGATATGACCGCAGCCGATATTGTTGGATGGGATGTTAACTTTACAGGCAAAGGTAAACCACGTAGGATATTTTCAGCTGAGAATGTTTGGATGAATCATCTCGTGCATGGGGCTTTGTCGACTCAGAGATTTGTTGCACGTACTTCAATATTCCGGACAGCCGGTGGCTGGAATGAGAAACTCGAGGCTTGGACCGATTATGAGCTTGGGGTAAGACTTCTGGGGTTAAATCCAAAGATTGAGAAGTTGAGACTTGATTATAGAAAAACCGTTGAGGTAAATTATACAAACGAGTCGATTACAGATAATGCCTCCAAAAATCCCGAACGGTGGATTCGCGCTCTTGATGTTGTGGAACACTCACTTAAAATATTGTCGCCCCGGGATTTAGGATGGATTCAGTATAGACGTGCCATCCTCGCTGCCGCGATAAACGGCAATGGTCAAACCGACATCGCCCGCAATGAGTTGAAAAAAGCGATTGACGGTTCTCGGATACCTGCAAATGTAGTGAAAATGATATATTGTCTTCATCATATTTTTGGCAGGGGTACGTGGCTGATAGCATCGCTGTATTGTTGAAATATAAAGGAACGATAGTGTCAAATGATTATAAATCAGCTCCCGAGGGGATGAAAATCCAAAAAAAAGTTGTAAATTTGCAGTAATAAAAACTATAAACCCGATTTTATTGCAAAACCTGTCTATGTCAGAAAAAAACGAACAACTCGCCGATAACGAAGAAATCACTAACAATCAGCAGCCGGTGGACTATGGCGATGATGCCATTCAAACCCTCGACTGGGAGGTGCATATCAGGCTTAGGCCGGGTATGTATATCGGTAAGGTTGGCGACGGTTCGGCTGCCGATGATGGCATATATGTACTTCTTAAAGAGGTCATTGACAACTCGATTGACGAGTTTATGATGGGGAACGGCAAGAAAATCGAAGTTGAGGTGACCGACACGACTGTCTCGGTTCGAGACTATGGTCGCGGCATACCGTTGGGTAGCCTTGTCAAGGCGGCGTCGGTAATGAATACCGGTGCCAAATACAATTCAAAGACATTTAAAAAATCGGTTGGACTTAATGGGGTAGGTATCAAGGCGGTCAATGCGTTATCGTCAAAGTTTGTCATTATAAGCTATCGTGAAGGGCAGATGCGCCGTGCCGAGTTTGAGAAGGGCAAACTTGTAAGTGATACCGGCCTGTTGCCAACTGAAGAACCTAACGGAACATTTGTCTCTTTCACTCCTGACGGTACAATATTTCAAGACTACAGCTATCGCGACGAGTATGTGGTGCAACAGCTTAAAAATTATACCTTCCTCAATATCGGTCTTGTAATCGTTTATAACGGAGTGAAGATGGTGTCGCGTGACGGGCTTCTTGACCTGTTGAAAGAAAACATGTCAAACGAGCCTATATATCCGACAATTCACTTGAGGGGCGATGACATTGAAATCGCTTTTACCCACTGTAACCAATATGGTGAGGAATATTATTCATTTGTCAACGGCCAGTTTACCCCTCTCGGTGGAACACATCTCACGGCATTCAAGGAGTCTGTTGCCCGTACGCTGAAAGATTATTACAACAAGTCGTTTGAATACTCTGATGCCCGTACCGGGATTGTGGCGGCTATTTCTATAAAAGTGGAGGAGCCCAACTTCGAGTCACAGACAAAAACTCGTCTCGGTTCAAGTAATATGAGTCCGGGAGGACCGACAGTCCAGAAGTTTATTGGTGATTTTGTAAAGAAAGAACTGGATAATTATCTACATCGCAACCTTGATGTCGCCGATATTATCCTCAAAAAGATACAACGCAACGAGCGTGACCGCAAGGCGATGTCGGCCGTTACTAAGCAGACAAAGGACAAGGCCAAGAAGCTGTTGGTTTACAACAAGAAACTGTCAGACTGTACGGTTCATTTAAGCGATAACAAGGGTAACGAGGAGAAAAAACTTGCTACATCGATTTTTATTACCGAGGGTAACTCGGCCGCCGGAACTATTACACAGATTCGCGATGTCGAAACTCAGGCTGTTTTCTCGCTTAGAGGTAAGCCGCTAAATACCTATGGATTACCGCTGGCCGAGGTTTATAAAAATGAGGAATTTTCGAGTTTGAGAACCGCACTCAATATTGAAAATTCGCTTGATGACCTGCGCTATAACAAAGTTATTATCGCGACCGATGCCGATGTTGACGGTATGCACATCAGACTGCTGCTGATGACCTATTTCCTTCAGTTTTGTCCCGATCTTGTGAAATCGGGTCATGTTTATGTCCTTCAGACACCGTTGTTCCGTGTTCGTGATAAATCGAGTACGCGCCGCCGTGACAATAAGTCAAAAAGTGACAAGAAGGCCAAACAGGACACATATTACTGCTATAGTGATCAGGAACGTATCGATGTGTTGCAAAAACTTGGCTCGAATGCAGAAATTACCCGATTTAAAGGACTTGGAGAAATTTCGCCTGACGAGTTCCGTGGTTTTATAGGCCCCGACATGAGAGTTGACCGCATATCGTTGCGAAAAGATGATGCAATTTCGTGGCTTCTGGAATTTTACATGGGTAAAAATACCTCGGAACGACAGAATTTCATTATTGATAATCTTGTTATCGAGGATGATTCTCAAATATCATAAGCCCATAAAACCAATAACTGAAAATGTTACAGACTGAACAGCGCATAGCCGTCTTTCCCGGATCGTTCAATCCATTTACCATCGGGCATTATTCAATAGTGGAACGAGCCGCCGGTTTATTTGACAAGATTTATGTTGCAATAGGTTTCAATGCTGAAAAAAATACCGATGTGGCGGTCAACCATCGTGTTGAGTCGATTAAAAACGCTCTTGCTACATTTGAAAATGTAGAGGTGACATCTTACACGGGACTTACGGTCGAATTTTGTCATCTTGTCAAAGCTCGTTATATTGTAAGAGGTATAAGAAGCGTTGCCGACTTTGAATATGAACGAAATATGGCTGATCTTAACCGCCGCATAGGCAATGTCGAAACAATACTTCTTTATTCGTTACCCGAGCATGGATCTGTCTCATCATCGGTCGTGAGAGAACTTGAACGATATGGCGTGGATGTATCTCAATTTTTACCATAAACGATTAAAAATTTATTTAATTAATGAATATAACAAAAATAACCATAATATCAGGACTTATAGCCGCTGCTTCAATGCCGCTATCGGCTCAACAGTTTAACAATGCGGCTAAACTTCAGGCTGCCGAAAAAATAATAACCAATCTATATGTCGACAGTGTTGATGAGACAAAGATGGTCGAGGATGCGATTGTGGCGATGTTAAAGACGCTTGACCCTCATTCGCTTTACTCTGATGCTGCCGAGACCAAGGAACTTACCACACCGCTTGACGGCCGATTCAGCGGCATCGGCATTCAGTTTAACATGCTCGACGATACCCTCCGTGTGATTCAGACAGTTGTGGGCGGTCCGTCGGAAAAGGTCGGTTTGCTTCCAGGCGACCGTATTCTGACAGCCAATGACTCGATTATCTCCGGTGCCAAACGTAAAAACTCATCGGTCCTTAATATTTTGCGTGGTCCCAAGGGAACCCCTGTTAATGTTACAGTTCTTCGCCGCGGAGTGAACGAACCTATCAAGTTCAGAATTATCCGAGACGATATACCCATCGAGAGTGTGACCGCCGCCTATATGGTTACACCTGAGGTTGGATACATCAGTGTATCAAATTTTGCCGAGAATACACCCGAAGAGCTAAAAGACGCAATGATCAAACTCAAAAAACAGGGAATGAAGGACCTCATACTTGACCTTGAGGACAACGGTGGCGGATATATGAATTCGGCAGTTGAAATGGCAGGGGAGTTTCTTTCAAAAGGAGACCTCGTGGTTTCGACCCGATCGCCGCGCACGACCGGAACAACAGAATATCGATCGGAGCACATCGGTATGATGCCCGAAGGACGGCTCGTTGTAATGG
>JAIDNJ010000180.1 GCA_029063895.1 Muribaculaceae bacterium
TTCCATAAATATCTTTTACAAATATACTCAGCCCTCGATTTGTCACAGTTAAATGGCGCAACAAAGACTCTTGGCGCTTCATCATTATTGTTAGAAGTTTCTTTCCTTTTTACAATATTGGGTATTTCAGAACCACAATATTCACAAATAGTGTTTTGGGTTTCAGCACCGCAATTTGGACATTTTCTTATAGCCATAAATTTTAATTTAGTTGATTATGATGTTTTGAAGTTATTTTACCAATCACAAGAGATATAATTGATAATGCAAAGAGAATGAGCATTGTTATTAAAACCCAATTATCCTTAATATAATCAGGCATTATCAGGGCAAGTACGTACTGAACAAATCCAATAAATAATAGTAAGAAGATTAGGCTGACCCTGAAACCGTCTCTCATATTACTTGATTGACTCACAAGGACTAAAATAAAAGTGATGATAAGTATCAATGTTGATGAAAGCATGTTTGAAAGGCTTATTGATGATAACAGACTTGTTACTGCAATATTAAGTAGAACCAATATTGTTCCAATTATATAGATTATCTTTTTCATGATGATTTTAAATTAAAGGTGGAGGACAAGTTTTAAAATAGTTTTTAAATTCATTGAAATTGATAATTGCTACCCAGTCTGATAACCCTCTTTTCCAACATAATGTCGATTCATCTATTTGCCCATTGCTAATCATTTCACATACATTATGAAATGTTGCAGGACCATACTGCTCGCCATTTATAGCAACATAGTACTGACAATTTTGATTGAGGACGGGTGGTTGCTCAAGAGTCTGGTTTAAGTGTTCCCGTGCGATATTCCCTATTTGATTTCCGATACTCAATCCTGCACCAATCCCTACCGATGCACCAACTATCCCGGTTCCTTTATTTTCAGCGGCCGACTCAAGCACATTGAAACTTCGGTCTAAACGATAATTATCTCTGCCCATGATATTTATACGGGCGAGCGCGTCTTTTGTTTCCTTTAGCTTAATGAAGCTCTCATCATTCTCATTCACATTAATGGCAATGATATTAAAGGTTTTGAGTTCAATGCCGTAGTCTTCAAATGTTTCAATCAGTTGCCGTTTAACAAAGTCTGAAATTGTTTCAACAAATGAATTGATATTTACTACAGAAATATTATCAGCATAAAGTTTTTGAGATATTAACGCTGTCAACTTAGACAAAATAACACCCTTAAAATAGCTTAGAATTGTTTCAGTAGAAATTGAAGACATATTTCCAACCAAACGTTCAAAAAATGTACGAGGGTTCATTATTTTGAATCCATATTGGCCGTATGATCGAATCGGCACAATAACGCTATATTTTGGATCTTCAATTTGAATTGGTGTGGCTGTGCCCCATTTACAATCAAGTATGGAAATCTGATTTACAAACCATACATCAGCCGGGAAGGGGCTGTTTCCTCCAAACGGTAAATTGACTAATTTATTTAGTAACGGTATGTTTTCTGAGTCGATAGTATAGGTCCCGCACTCATATTCATTAATAATCTCACCTCCTCTTACAAAAAAGGCGGTTTGAGAAGGATATACTACTAACTGTGAACCAAGACATATGCCATCGGCTGGAAATTTATGAACAAGTTCGGTTGTGTTAACTTCCCATTTAATGACATCAACTATAGCCATGAGATTCTTAATGATGTCCTATAGACTTCTCCTGATTCGGGGTGATAAAAAAAAAGAGCGTGAGAGTCTGTATCGGTTACTCGTCCCGCTTCTTGAGGCTCTGGCATGGGCCCTTCACAGTTGAACGAGCAACGCGGAGCCTCACGCTGTATGATATGGCGATTAGAGGATGTCTCACAACACTCTCTAACAATGGTATATCATACCCCGAAGGCGCCTATCGTTGTCTCATCCTTGACTGTGAATAATGAAACTGCCAGATTTCAAGAAGCCAAGAACAAGCGTTGGATAAACGCTCTTAAATATGTCTTTACCCGGCTCATCGGTTTGTCGTTTTCACGACAAGGACTCGCCAAGGTGATATTTGTTTGCACCCGCCACGTCACCCCATATCGGGACTCCGCTAACGATATGCAGTTGCAAAGTTAATAAAATTCTTTTTTATCTTCAAAATAAATTTATAATTGAGAATCAATTTAAAACTAAATCAGTGTAATCAGTGTTTGGTCTTACCTGTTCGGTCAAAAGAATTCCTCATCAAAAATATAAAGGCGATGTGTTCAGCGCCTTTGTTATGTGTATTTGTGTAGGATGCGAAATATCGCGTCTCTACCATAACGGATTGAATCATAGGTCTTTGGTAGGGATGTGATACATCACGTCCTATAGACCCGACAATTGATTTGGTAATTATGACACACCATTATCAAAATAATGAAAAGGCGGTGCATCAATTATGACACACCGCCTTTATTTAGGTTATTTAAATCAGTACTGTTTATTTCTTGTTGTTCCAGTCGCTGTGGTCGACTGCATTGGGATTGAGTTTGTCCATCTCGTAGAGAGGGAGGAGGAACAGCCATGTTGTCACGCAGAACGGCCCGGTAAGCGTCGGGAGTCCGAATGGCATCATCAATCCGTCCATGCCGGCCTGAATAAAGAATGTGGCTACAATAGCGATTACCGACCAGATTGCCGAACGGAGATTGGGCTTATAGAATGTGCAACCGATGGCGATACCGGTCAGCACGGGGCTGAATCCGAAAAGTCCGGCCGAGATGTCAGAGGCCGGTGCTCCAAACATGATTGCGAGGGCAAGTGAGATTGCCGAACCGATTGCCGCCCATGCAGCTGCCCAGCGGCTGCTGACGGCAAGTGCAACCAGGAAAAACACTCCGGTAACCCATGAGTTTACCAAAAATACCTGTGAGATACCTTTCAACCAGTAGATTACAAGTGAGCCAAACGACATGTCGAGGCCTTCAGTGCCGTGGAATGTCTCGGCAAGGACGGCTGTTGACAGCGCGTCGGGCGACATTGTGTCGAGATATTTGGCTGCAAAAAGGAACAGCCAGGTGAGGAAAACAAACGGGAAGGTGAGCGAGTTGACTTTCCACGGTGCCATCACGTTGTTGAAGGCGCGACGCACCCATGTGGTCATAGCCGCGCAGATGATGAGAGCCACCCACATTTGCCACGTGTTTTCGAGAAATGTAGGGAACGCACATCCTACAAGCACGCCGTTGAAGCCCCATAGACCCTCGCCCGAGTCAGCAGCCTTGCCGCGGAGGGGATAGCCCGCGAGGGTCGAGGCTATTGTTCCGACTACAGCACCCCAGGCGACCTGAGGCAGATGACACTCATATGACCCCCAGAATATTCCGGCGAGGAAAAGGAGTCCGGTCCAGGCATTGCATTGAAACATCACCTGGCCAATACCTCTGAAATAGGTTCTTAAAGCTTGAGGTACAGGACCGAGAGGCTTGGGCCCTGCGGTAGCTTGGGTTGATACTGCTGACATATTTGTTTCGTTATTAATTGGTTGTTTTGTTTATCTCCAGGGAAATTCGGCCGGTACAGGTTTGCCTTTGATGGCCTGGCGCACGGTCGAACAAAATTTACGTACCTGGGCTTTTACCGGGCCGGTCTCGTCACCGAGAACTTTGTAGAGCAGTCCCGCTCCATTGGGCAGGTGGGTGATGCCGGCCGCGATGCGGTTCTTGCGGTCAAAAACAGGTTGGGTAGCGTTGTAGATTTCCTCGGCCTTGTCGGGCGGTGTCATCACCAGCACATTGGCAAAGATGTCAAAATCGCCCATCACACCTATGTCGCGTATGGGAAATTTGTCGGGGCTGATGATAAATTTCTCGCGGAACAGCTGTTCACCGTCGGGACGCTCCCCGTGGGTACAAACCGAAAGGATATCAAACTTGAACAGCTCGCCGCCGTTGTAATACTTGCGGCCGCCCATGTATATTTCCGAGTAAAACACCGTTGCCGTGGGGTCGACAATCATGCGGGTGTCACATATAAAACGTGTACCGGCATGAGGAATGATTGGCTCGGGCATGAACTCGAGATAGGCATCGGCTTCGAGCACGATGTTTTGAATCATCCCCGAATAGTTATATTTCATCTTGGCGAGTTTGGTGGCTGCGCCGGTCGATACCCATGCCATGGCGCCTTTCTTGACTGTGATGTCCTGGTGGTAGCGGTCGCCGTCGACATTGGGACCTCCCGATGACAGGATGTAGACACACGGCAGGCCCGGTAATTCCTCGTCAAAATATAGCTCCTGCTGTACAATGAGCGGCGCGCGTCGGTCAAGGTCTCGCAAAATCGATTTTCCCTCCTTGTCAAGTTCAAAGCCGAGGCGCAGGTAGCCGTGCTTGCCCGGCGCGCCTACATACATTGCTTTGGGCTCGGTGAGATAGGGCTGCATTTCGCGACAGTGGGCAAAGTCTACCCGTGGAGCGTCGGAATATATGCGGTCAGGAGTTGTGGTAGCCATTGTCCTATGGATTAGTTTTTGACTTTGTCAAAGAGTGCCATTTTAAAGAGCAGGTCGATAAACTCGTCGATGCCCTCGCCGGTGAGCGAGTTGGTGAACACGAAAGGTTTGCCGGGACGCATGAGTTCGCTGTCGTGTTTCATAACCTCGAGGGACGCGTGAACGTAGGGCGCCAGGTCGGTCTTATTGATGACGAGGATGTCGCTCTGAGAGATACCGGGGCCATCCTTGCGGGGAATTTTGTCACCGGCGGCGACGTCGATTACATATACAAAAAAGTCGACAAGCGCCGGGCTGAAGGTGAGTGTGAGGTTGTCGCCGCCGCTCTCGACAAGAACGACGTCGGCATCGGGAAACTTGGCTTCCATTTCCTCGACCGCGGCGATGTTCATCGACGGGTCTTCGCGCACGGCGGTGTGGGGGCATGCTCCGGTCTCGACACCAATGATGCGGTCTTCCATAAGGATTCCCTTGAGGGTTTTGCGCACGTGCTTGGCGTCTTCGGTGGTGACGATGTCGTTGGTGATGATGAGAACGCTGAGACCGCGTTCGATAAGACGTGGGGTTATAGCTTCAATCAGCGCGGTTTTGCCCGATCCTACGGGACCGCCGATTCCGATTCTGCATGTTGACATATAGATAGTTGTTTGTGATTGAAAATAATGGTTGTATGGTTTTTTGATAACGCAGGAGAGAATCTTTGTGATATTGCCTGATACTGACTTTGGCGTCAGTTCATGAACATTCTCATTTTTCCTTTCTCGTGGAGCGAAGCCATTATATCCATTTCGGGTACGAATGCGTTCATGTCCTCAAACTCCATTTCGCTCACCTCGGGATACAATTTTTCGGCTTCGTCGGTGAGTCTCAGTAATATTTCCTGAGTGTCGAGATGTGAAACCCTGACACAACGCAACGCCGCCGCCAGAATCATGTTGATGACACCATATTGATGGGAACTGAACAGCTCCTCGGGCGACAGCCCGGCTACGGCAAAAATGACACCTTGTGCCACGGGAAAACTGCCCGGAGTCGCGTCGGTCTCGATGTCTTTGAGAAATCGCCGGCAAATCTCGTTGTCGGGATAGAACCGCACGGCCAGTTCGGCCAGTTTTTTACCCATGCGCCGCAACATCAGACGTGCCTCGTCGTTCATCTTGAAAAGCATGAGACGGCGGTCGGTGAGTGTGACCGTGTCATAGTCGCCTGCGTTTACGGCCTTATAGGCGTTAAGGGCTGCGATACCGTCGCTGTAGGCCGCCTGGAGCGAAGCCGCTCTGGTGTATTGTTCAAGCGATTTTGCGTCGGTGACAAGGTTTTCATATGCCGCGCTCTCGAGTCCGTTTGAAAACGAAAACGTTCCGACCGGAAATGTCGAGTCGGTAAACTGAATCAGTCGCATCAGGTTGATAAGCGGTGAGGCCATGTTGAAATTTTTTTAAGTGATAAAACTGTTGAAAACGTGACTCGATTTACAATCAGTCGTGGTGATGATGGTGATGACCGTCATGATCGTGGTGATGGTCATGACCTCCATGATGATGGTGATGATGCTCAAGGTCGGTGTTGTCGTGACCGGCACCGCCAAACAGGCGTCTTACGTCGGCGGGCGACATGTAGGGGAGCACCGTTTGTCCTTCTTCAAACTCATAGGTGATTCCGTCGATGTTGTGGGTGTCGAGAACACTGAGCATCACTTTTTCGTCAACCGTGAGGGGGACATACACTTTTGTTCCCTTGATGACAGCCGGCCAGTGCTGATTGCCTATGGCATGACCCAGCTCAACCGAGGTGCGGATGATTGTCTCGTGGTCTTTTGAGGCGATAC
>JAIDNJ010000181.1 GCA_029063895.1 Muribaculaceae bacterium
AATCCCCTTTGACAAACTTATTTCATTCTTCAAAGCCAATCTGCCTGAGCATAAATAATATGACAACAAAAGAATTCTTAGAAATAATGGACTCAGGCAAGGTTATTCCCGGCGGAAGCCCTATCCATGCAAAAATGCACGAGCTGAGTCAGGAGGCAATCCGCATCACTATTGAGATTAACAATGCCTATCACACCCACGATGAGATCGTAGCCTTGATGTCGGAGCTGACGGGCACTGAAATCCATGAGAGTTTCGGGCTTTTCCCTCCATTCTATACCGACTGCGGAAAGAACATCAGAATCGGCAAACGGGTGTTCATCAATTCCGGATGCAAATTCCAGGATCAAGGCGGAATCACTATTGGCGATGATGTCCTTGTTGGGCACAACTGCGTGATAGCCACTCTCAATCACGTAATGGACCCCGACCGACGCGCCGATATGGTTCCCGCTCCTGTGAAAATCTGCGACAAGGTGTGGATCGGAGCTAATGTCACCATCCTTCAAGGCGTCACCATCGGCGAAGGAGCTGTCATCGCGGCAGGTGCGGTGGTCAACAAAGATGTTCCACCGCGCACCGTGGTCGGCGGTCTCCCGGCAAAGGTAGTCAAAACCATCTGAGACCATAAGGAAAACAATATTTATAGCTTTGATGACAATGATTTCATTTATGGCATCTTCACAGACAAAAATCCTGCTCAAAGTTGGCGGAAACTCTAAGACCGCAACCCTGACTGACAACGAAGCTACACGCGAGTTGACGAAATTGCTCGAACAAGGCGACATAACCATACGCATGAGCGACTATGGCGGCTTTGAGAAGGTAGGCGCGCTGCTGCAGTCATTCCCAACCTCCAACACTCAGATAACTACCGTGCCCGGCGATATAATGCTCTATCAAGGCAATCAGATGGTTATCTTCTACGGCTCGAACTCATGGAGCTATACGTGCCTCGGCAAGATTGACGGTGCTACGGTGAGCAATCTCCGGCAGTTTTTGGGCAACGGTGATATAACCCTGACTTTATCCTTGGAATCCTCTGCCGGGATAGAAGATGTAACGGCTAACACGAATAAGGAAGAAGTCATATACGATCTGAACGGGCGCAGGATAACAAAGATGCCTCTTGCTCCCGGCATCTATATCATCAACGGCAAAAAGACAATAATCAGACAATAAAAAATTCAAGATATGTTAGGAAATTTCATTTATTCAAATCCCACGAAACTCTATTTCGGGTATGAAGCTCAGAAAAATCTCGTCGAGGCTCTCAGCGGTTTCGGCAAGAAAGTAATGCTCACCTATGGTGGCGGATCAATCAAGCGAAACGGTGTCTATGATGATATCATCGCCGCTCTCACCGCTGCCGGCAAGGAAGTGGTGGAACTCTCGGGAGTCATGCCCAATCCTACGGTTGACAAACTTATCGAAGGCTGCAAGGTGGCCCGTGAAAACGATGTGGACTTTATTCTTGCCGTCGGTGGTGGCTCGACCATCGACTATGCAAAGGCTGTAAGTGTGTCGGCATGGTATCACGGCGACGCATGGGAACGCTTCTGGGTGAAGCAGGAAGATCCCAAGCCGGGTGAAAGAATCATACCTGTCGGGGCAGTGCTAACAATGGCCGGTACAGGCTCGGAGATGAACGGCGGCTCCGTAATCACCAACCATGCTACAAAAATGAAGATTGGCAAGGTGTTCGGCGAAGAGGTTATGCCGAAGTTTGCCGTGCTCAACCCTCGTTACACATTCTCGCTTCCCCATCGTCAAATGGTCGCAGGAATTTTCGATACCATGAGCCATATCATGGAGCAGTATTTCTCAGGCGATGATGACAGCACCTCCGACTATCTCGCCGAAGGACTGATGCGCTCCGTAATTGCATCGAGCCGTGTAGCGGTAAAAGACCCGGAAAATTACGAGGCACGCTCAAATCTCATGTGGTCGGCTACCTGGGCACTCAACACTCTCATCGGAGAAGGTAAGTCTCAGGACTGGATGGTACACATGATCGGCCAGGCAATCGGAGCCTACACTGATGCCACCCACGGAATGACTCTGTCGGGTGTGTCCGAGGCATATTACCGTCATATCATGAAGTACGCCCTGAAGCGTTTTGCACGGTTCGCACATGTAGTGTGGGAGATTCCGACTGAAGGGAAGAGTGACGAGCAACTCGCCACAGAAGGTATCGACGCACTCGCTGCATGGATAAAAGAGATCGGAGCCGCTTCTGAAATAACATCTCTCGGAGTGACCGAAGATATGCTTGACGGCATTGCCAACGCCACAATCATCCTGACTGGTGGATACGAAACACTCAATCATGACGAAATTGTAGAGATCCTCCGCAAAAGTCTTTAATAATGAAAAAGGTTCTTATCATATCCACAAGTCTGCGAGGCAACAGCAATTCGCACAGACTGGCTGAGGAATTTGGCCGCGGTGCCACTGAAAGCGGCAACGAAGTCGAGCTTCTCACACTCCATCATAAAGATATTCGTTTCTGTATCGGCTGTCTGTCGTG
>JAIDNJ010000182.1 GCA_029063895.1 Muribaculaceae bacterium
GTCGCCCTGAACACGGGTGATGTCCTGGTTGACAATGACGGGCGCGGGGAACTCGATGCATATTTTCTCGGGATAGTTGGCGGCGACCATTAGCATTGAAATGATGTCGGTCGAGTCGGTCTCCTTGATAGAAACGCCCGATTTCTTGATAGGTCCGAGGGGGATGCCGCGGCGCACCTTCATGCCCGAGTGGGAGGCCAGCAGCGATATAAAGCCTTTGAGATTGGCTCCACCGCCAACGAGTACAATACCACCGGGGAGGTCAGATGCTTTCATGTTGGCATAGTTGATCTGGGCAAGAATGTTGGCGATAATCTCGCCGGCACGTTCCGATATGATGTTGTTGATTTGAGTCGTGTCAAGTCCTTCAAATGTTTGTCCGGCAGGATTATAGTCTGGAGCGACATTACCACAAACTTTCTTGATTTCCTCGGCCCGGCGCTCGGTGAAGTTGAGCGATGTGAGGTCGCGTGTGATATTTCGCGAGCCCATCGGTATGGTTGCAAGGTAGCGGAATGTCTCTTTTTTATAGATACACACGGTTGTAGTCTCGGCCCCGAAGTCGACGAGCATCACACCCAGATTTTTTTCGTCATCATTGAGCACAAGCGCCGCCTGGGCGAGAGGCAACGGAATGGAGCCGTTGATGGTGAGAGGAAGACGCTCGGAAAAGACGCGGTTAAGATTGCCTATGATTTGCGGGCGGCAGTAAATCAGCGACATATCGGCCTTGATTTCGTGCCCGAAAATTCCCTCGGGATTGTTTTGGGGAAGAGTGTCGACGACATATCCGCGTGTCATCACGGCGACCACATCGCGGTCTTCGGGAGCCTTGGCGCGAGCCTGGTCCTTGAGGTGATTGATGACCTCTTTTGTGATTTCGGTTTCAGTGCCAAAACGTTGTATAATCTGGGTTGATGCCGAGCGGAGGGTGATGCCGCTTACGGGAACATAGGCGCCTTTGATGCGTCCGGGCGCGATAGCCGGATGCTGTTCAAGTTTTGATGTAATCGACAGGATACGGTCGCTCACGTCGGGAACCTTGCGGATACAACCATAGCGTACCGACTCGGTCAAGGGTTCTTCTTCAACGGCTACAACGGTGAGCGTACCGCTTTTATCGACTGTTCCTACAGCTCCTTTAATTTTGGAACTGCCAATTTCAAATGCTACTATGAATCTTTTGTCGGGCATCTTTGAGGGATGGATTTATTGTGTGGTTTTAATTTATCTTGTTTGGGTTGGTTCGACCGGCTGTCGGGTCAGAGGGACGGTGTCCATGTAGCCCAGGTCGATGTTGTCGGCGTCAATGTCGGTGTCGGGCAGGATGTGGTCGTCGCGACGTGTCTTTTTGTGGCGTGTGGCAACGAGTTGTCCGTTCCATTTCACCGATATTGTGTCATAATATTCATATCCTTTGACTTTGATGACATCCTGATAGAATCTCATGATGCGTTTCAGTTTGTTTTTTATCATTGACGCATCGCCAAAGTTGATGACCGGACCGGTGTGGGCCGGGTAGAGGATGATGTCGTTGTTGGGTGTCATCTCCATTGATGATACAAAGGCCGAGAGGTTGCGGTCGTTGGTCATGTAGTCAATCAGCGGCATCACCCGGTTGAGTTTGTCGTTGGTATCAAATTGACCGATGATGACGGGAACATCTTTGTGAAACCGGTGGTTGGCGGTGAGGCGCTTACCCGCGTGGTTGACATAGTAGGACTTGCCGGGAGTCGATGGGTCAAAAATTCGTAGAACCGGTTTCATCGGTGTAACCTCGACAACAATTTTTGAGCCATCTTTTTTGAACGTGCGGTAAACGGTCGCGGTCTCGATATTGTCGACCTCCATAAGCCTGTCTTCAATTGCCTGAAGGTTTATGTTTTTAAGCAGTCGGCCGCCAACGGCGGTGAGGTCTTTATCGCCTGACTTGAGCTCGGCCCTTACACCCTCGGCAGTCACAAATCCCGAACCGGTATCCTCGACAGCGACGGTCATGCCACCGGCCGGCTCGGCTGCACTCATCATTTCGGTCACGAAAAGAGCCGCGCCGAGATAGACGGCGAGAACGATTGAAAGCAGCATATATACTATCGATTGACGGCTCATTATTGACTGTTTGTTAGCTATGGCGTTTTTTTACTGTCTCGACGATGGCGGGGAGCTGGTCGACGATGTCGCCGGCACCCGCTGTCAAAAGGATGTCAAAGTTACAATTTTTTATTGTTTCTGTCAAGTTTGTTTTTTCAATTAACTGTTTTTTCACGCTTTTGATATCATCAAAGATGATTTTTGAGGTGACACCGGGGATGGGTTCCTCGCGGGCCGGATAGATGTCGAGCAAAATTACCTCGTCGGCAAGCGAGAGTGCGTCGGCAAATTCAGGGGCAAAATCGCGTGTGCGCGAGTAGAGGTGAGGCTGGAACGCAACAGTCAGGTGACGGCCGGGATAGAGAGCCTTGACCGATTGAATCGAGGCTTTGAGCTCGTCGGGATGATGGGCATAGTCATCGATGATGACGGGTAGTCCTTCTTCTTTGAGATAGAACTCGAAGCGGCGTTTTGGGCCGAGAAATGAAGCGATGGCCGTGCGGGCTGCCTCGGGGTCAAACTCGGGCAGAAGTGATGTGGCAGCGAGCGCCGCGATGGCGTTCTCGACGTTGATATCGACGGGAACACCAAGGTCTATGTCCTTGATTACACCGCCGGGATAGACAAAGTCAAAAGTGATGTGGCCGTTGTCGTGGCGTATGTTTCCGGCATGAAAATCGCCCTCGTCGCGTGAATATTCAAAGACTTTGACACCGGCGTGGGGACGCGGTTTGAGTTTGAGACCTTTGTGGACGATGAGGTATCCGTCGGGACGTATCAGTTCGGTGAAGCGGGCAAAGCTCTCAAGGTAGGCTTCCTCGGTGCCGTATATGTCGAGATGGTCGGGGTCGGTTGCCGTGATGACGGCGATGTAGGGTGTGAGATGATGAAATGAACGGTCAAACTCGTCGGCCTCGATGACCGAGTAGGGTGACTCGGGCGACAGCAAAAAGTTGCTGTTGTAATTGCGGAGAACTCCACCTAAAAATGCGTTGCAGCGGGCGGCAGGAGTCGAATGAAGGATGTGGGCAGCCATCGACGATGTGGTAGTCTTGCCGTGGGTGCCGGCAAAGCACAAGCCTTTTGAACCGCGGGTGACCTCGCCGAGCACGGCGGCGCGTTTAACCACGTCAAAGCCGTTTTCACGGAACCATGAGAGGCCGCGGTGAGAGTCGGGCACGGCGGGTGTATAGACAACCAGAGTGTCGAGAGGCGAACGCATATCATCGGGGATGAGTGCCGGGTCATCGTCAAAAACGATATCAACACCGTCGGTTTTCAGTGAGTCGGTCAATGGAGTGGATGTGCGGTCATATCCGGCCACACGATGTCCTTTGGCAAGGAAATAGCGCTCGAGAGCGGCCATGCCGATGCCGCCCGCACCGACAAAGTAATAGTTCTTATATTCTTTCATTTCTTCACAAGTTCATAGATTTTGTCGACAATTTTCTCGTCGGCATCTTTAAGCCCCATAGCTGCCGCATTGACAGCGAGAGTGTCACGCAAAGTCTTGTCATCAAGGAGCCTGATAACTTCGGGGGCAAGACGATCACGACACTCGGCATCGGGTATCATGACGGCTGCGTTTTTCTCGACAAGCGCGAGAGCGTTCTTGCGCTGATGATCCTCGGCTACGTTGGGCGACGGAATCAGGATTGCCGGTATTCCAACAAGCTGTATCTCACTGATTGTACTTGCTCCGGCACGTGACACGAGGATGTCGGCGGCTTTGTAGACGAGATCCATGCGGCTGATAAAAGGAGTGGCAATAGCATTCTCGACCCCGCGGGCGGCGTCGGCACATTCGTCGGCATAGTTTTTACCCGACTGCCAAAGTACCGAGGCTCCGGCTGCGATGATAGGGCGAAGAGCCTCTTTCATTGCCTCGTTCATCGCTCGGGCCCCGAGACTGCCGCCTACCATAACGACGAGTGGACGTGCCGGGTCAAAACCGAGTTGTTTTTTTGCTTCTTCTTTTGAAACGGCACAGTCGAGGATGTCAGAGCGCACGGGGTTGCCGGTCATGATAATTTTTTCGGCAGGGAAAAAGCGGTCCATTTTGTCATAGGCCACGCAGATGGCTCCCGCCTTCTTGGCCAGCAGTTTGTTGGTGACGCCGGCATAAGAGTTCTGTTCCTGAATAAGGGTGGGGATTCCCGCTTTCTGAGCCTTTTTAAGCATGGGACCGCTGGCATAGCCGCCAACCCCCACGGCAATGTCGGGCTTGAAGTCGCGGAGCACTTTACCGGCCTTGTTCATGCTTTTCCACAGCTTGAAAAGTACCGGTATGTTGCGCCACAGACGGGTACGGACAAATCCTGCCACAGGCAACCCTACGATTTCATATCCGGCAGCCGGGACGCGTTCCATTTCCATGCGGTTGTCGGCACCGACAAAAAGAATTTCGGTGTCGGGGTCGCGACGACGCAACGCATTGGCAATTGACAGTGCCGGGAAAATGTGGCCTCCGGTGCCACCTCCGCTTATAAGGACTTTCATTTGTAGTCGTTTTAGTTTATTAGAGTTGGGTTGACAGCCTGAACGTCGGCGGGCAGAAGCTCGGCTTCAGGGTCGGTCTCGTTTTTCTTGACTTTTGATTGAGTCGCAAATCGGCTTACACTCAGCATGATGCCAAATGCTATCGATGTTATCAAAATTGAAGAACCTCCCTTTGAAATCAATGGTAACGGCTGGCCTGACACAGGGAAAACCCCCGTCACGATGGCCATGTGGAAAAGGGCCTGAAGCACAATCATCACGGCCATACCGATGACAAGCAATGCCGGAAACGCACGCCGGCACCGGCTCGCGATGTTACCCGCTCGGGCAAGTAATGACAAGTAGAGCACAAGTAGAAGGAATCCCCCAATAAAACCGAGGTCCTCCACTACAATCGAATAGATGTAGTCAGAGAATGCGAGCGGCAGTCGCGATGTCTCGCGCGAGTTGCCCGGCATCACACCAAAGAAGCCGCCTCGGGCCTGAGCCATGTATCCATACATTTCCTGACGGTTTTTGGCGTCGATGGGTTTGTCGTATTTGGGGATGGAGTCTCCGATATAGCGGTTTATTCGTTCCTTCCATGTCCCTGAACGGTCAACTTTTGTTTCCATAGGAGCTCCTTTGGCCTGGGCTATGGCTGCGGCTTCAATCTGTTCGCGTTCGGACTCTCCTGACAGTTTTACTATGAGACCTATACCGGCTATAAAACCATAGCAAAGCATGACAATGAGAAACTTGCGCCATTCGATACCGCCTATGAGCATCATCGATACCGAGATACCCATGAGCAGGATGGTGTTGGTCAAACCCTGGGAAAAGAGCATACCGCCAAAGAGTAACACAATGAGGGCCGAGGCGACGACGCCCCAGGTCTTGACTCCGTGTCGCGTTTGAGAGCGAGACATGATAAGGGCTATCGACAATACAGCCGAAATTTTGAGGAACTCGGCCGGTTGCAGGGTGATACCGACAATCGTTACCGATCGACGCGCTCCATTGACAATCTCACCGGCCACAAGCACATAGGCCATCAGGCATATACTGAAGATGACAAACATCGGTATAATAGGGATGAACCATCGGTAGTTGATGCGCGAGATACCCATGGCGAGCAATGTGCCAACCACAAGCATCATGCCGTGGCGCACCAACGGCGCGAAAACGTTTGAGGCTTTTACCTCAAAAGATGACGCACTGTATAGCTCCACTACCGAAACTATAAGCAGTGTTATGAAAATGGCCCATATATATTTGTCGGGCTTTTGCTCGTTGCGCGATTCCGCTACCTTTTCGGAAGCGACTGCATTGTTGTCGGGCATAACAGCCTCACGGGTTTGTTCCATTGGAGAAGAGTATGATTTACAGTTAAATGATGACTGATTGCTTTATTTCATAAGTTTTTTCACCGCGTCTTTGAACTGACGGCCACGGTCCTCATAGCTTTTGAAGAGGTCAAAGCTCGCACAGCAGGGCGAGAGTAGAACCGTGTCTCCTTCTGAAGCAAGGCTGTAGCAGGCCGCCACGGCCTCGTCGAGCGAATGAGTGTCGACAACCTTGACCTTGTCACCAAAAAATTCAATGATTTTTTCATTGTGAAGACCCATCGCGACGATGGCTTTAACTTTTTCATCGACAAGATGTTCTATCTCGGTGTAGTCGTTGCCTTTATCCTTGCCGCCCAAAATGAGAACGGTAGTCTTGGCCTTGGGCATGCTCTCGAGCGCATACCAGCAGGAGTTGACATTGGTAGCCTTTGAATCGTTGATCCAACGCACCCCGTCGATTGTTCCGGCCGGTTCAAGGCGATGTTCAACTCCTTCAAAATCGCTCAGGGCGTTGCGTATATCTTCTTTCTTGATATCGAGAAGGCAGGCCGAGAGTCCGGCGGCCATCGAGTTGAAAAGATTGTGTAGGCCGTTGAGGGCAAGGTCGGCGCGGGGCATGTTGAGCGACTCGACCGGAGTGTTGAACACGATTTCGCCCTCGTCATCGACATAGGCTGCAGTGTTGTCACCCTCGGAGTGCTCGGAGAACGGGAACAGTCGAGCCTCGGTTGAGATTGCGCGGAGCTGAGACGTAATCACGGGGTCATCCTGCCAGTAGATGATTGCGTCCTGGGCTGTCAAGTTGTTGATGATGCGGAATTTTGCGCGTACATAATTCTGCATTTTGTATTCGTAACGGTCGAGGTGGTCCGGGGTAATGTTCATGAGCACGGCAATATTGGCCTTGAACTCATACATGTTTTCGAGCTGGAAACTGGAGAGCTCGATGACATAGACGTCGTGTCGCTCAAAAGCTACCTGAAGGGCGAGCGAACGGCCCACGTTCCCGGCCAGACCGACATTGATTCCCGCTTTTTTGAGAATGTGATAGGTGAGAAGTGTCGTGGTTGTCTTGCCGTTGCTGCCGGTGATGCAAACCATTTTGGCGTCGGTATAACGACCGGCAAACTCGATTTCAGAGATTATTGGAATGTTACGCTCGGCAAGAGCCTGAACCATCGGGGCTGTAGGGGGTATTCCGGGGCTTTTCACAACCTCGTCGGCGTTGAGAATCAGTTGGGGCGTGTGGGTCCCCTGTTCAAAGGGTATATCGTGCTCGCGAAGCATGTCGGCATATCGTGGAGCGATTTTTCCCATGTCGCTCAAGAATACATCCATACCTTTTACTTTGGCGAGGATGGCAGCACCGACGCCGCTTTCACCGCCGCCGAGCACTACAAGCCGTTTTTGTTTAACTGTTTGAGTCATATATTGTTTGATGTCGTTTGGACGTTATCTGATTTTGAGTGTTACGAAAGTCATTACTGCCAGCAGGATACCTACAATCCAGAAGCGGGTGACGATTTTGGACTCGGGTATGGGAGTGATGGGTTGCTGGATGAGGGCATCGATACCGGCATTGCCCGGTTTTTGGAAATGGTGGTGGAGGGGAGCTATTTTGAAGACGCGTCGTCCCGTTCCATATTTTTTATTGGTATATTTGAAATAGGCTACCTGAATGATTACCGAGAGGTCCTCGACAAAGAAGATTGCACAGAGCAGGGGAATGAGCAACTCTTTGTGGATGAGAATGGCAAACACGGCAATGATGCCTCCGAGGGTGAGGCTGCCTGTATCACCCATGAAAACCTGGGCGGGATAGGCGTTGTACCACAGGAAGCCGATGAGAGCGCCGATGAATGCAGCCATGTAGACTACCAGCTCGGAGCTACCCGGTATATACATGATGTTGAGATAGGACGAGTAGATGACGTTACCACCGAGATAAGCCATGATGGCAAGCGCTACCCCGATGATGGCCGAGGTCCCGGTGGCAAGTCCGTCGAGCCCGTCGGTGAGATTGGCACCGTTACTGGTAGCTGTAACGACAAAAATCACCACAATGATGAAAAGAATCCAGCCACCGGTTTCGGCATAGTCGCCCATCCACTCGGTGAGCCACATGTAGCTGAAGTTGTTGTTCTTGACAAACGGAATTGTGGTCTCGGGCACCTTGCTGTCCTCGCTTTCATAGATTACCTGGACAACCTCGTTTGAATCGGATGCGGTAACCTCGACATTCTCGCGGATGACGATATCGGGGCTGAGATACATTGTTAAGCCGACAATGAGACCAAGACCGACCTGACCGATGATTTTGAAACGGCCGTTTAGACCATCTTTATTTTTACGGGCTGTCTTGAGGTAGTCGTCGAGAAAGCCGATGACACCCATCCACACTGTAGCCGTGAGCATCAGCAGCATATAAACGCTTGAGAGGTCGCCGACCAGCAGGCACGGCACCAGAATGGAGATGATGATGATGATACCGCCCATTGTCGGAGTCCCCTTTTTGCTCATCTGCCCCTCAAGGTCGAGGTTGCGTATCAGCTCGCCCACCTGTTTTTTCTGCAGCATGTCGATGATGCGCCGGCCTATAAAAATGGCGATTATCAGCGATAACACGAATGCGGCGCCCGACCTGAATGTGATGTAACTCATCAGGCGCGCTCCAGGGATGTTGGATTGAGACAGTATGTCAAAAAGATAATAAAGCATTTATTGAGGATGTTTATAATCGGTAAATAGGATTCAATCTATACGGGTTAACGGGGAGTTACATTTCATCGGCAAAGATTGCCTTGATGACCTCGCCGTCGTCAAAGTGGTGGCGTACTCCGGCTATCTCCTGATAGTCTTCGTGGCCTTTGCCGGCAATGAGAAGAACGTCGCCCGGGAGAGCGATATAGGCACCGGCACGGATGGCCTCGTCGCGATAGGTGATGCTTATTGTCTTGGCGCGCAGGAGCGGAGTGGTGAGACCTTCACGCATATCGGCTATAATTTGTCGCGGGTCTTCGTCGCGCGGATTGTCAGATGTGAGAATGAGACGGTCGCTCAGCTTGGCGGCTTCGGCAGCCATTATCGGACGTTTACCTTTGTCACGGTTGCCGCCGGCACCGACGACGGTGATGATGTTGCTGTGGTTGCCGATAATCTCGCGGATTGTGTGGAGCACGTTCACGACAGCATCGGGAGTGTGGGCATAGTCAATGATGGCGACATAACCACGGCGTGGCGAGCGGAATGTTTGAAAACGTCCGGCGACGGGAACGAGACGGCTCATGTTGAGCAGTACCTGTTCGGAACGCCAGCCCAGCTGCATGGCGGTACCGTATAGAGCTGTGAGGTTATAGGCGTTGAAGCGGCCTGTAAACATAACCTCGACTTCGTTCATGTTAAACGACATGAGAGTGCCGTCAAGTCGCTGTTCGATAATGCGGCCGAGATAGTCGGAGGCGCGGCGCAGCGAGTAGGTGAGGCGTTTGGCGCGAGTATTCTGAATGATAATCAGTCCGTTTTTGTCGTCAATGTTGGTGAGGGCAAATGCCGTCGAGGGCAACATTTCAAAAAATGACTGTTTAGCGGCAAGGTAGGCTTCAAAAGTCTTGTGGTAGTCGAGATGGTCACGGGTGAGGTTGGTAAAAACGCCACCTGCAAATGTAAGACCGGCTATGCGGTGCTGGTGGGCGGCGTGGGAGCTTACCTCCATAGCGGCATACTGGCAACCGGCCTCGACCATTCGTGCGAGTAAAGAGTTTAGCTCGATAGGGTCGGGGGTGGTATGGGTAGCCGGGACGGCTTCATAGTCGATATAGTTCTTTACGGTTGACAGGAGGCCGGCCTTGAACCCCATGAGGTGGGCCATTTCATAGATGAGGGTTGCGGTTGTGGTCTTGCCGTTTGTGCCTGTAACGCCGATGAGTTTGAGGCGTGACGATGGATTGTCAAACCACTGGGAAGCTATCTCGCCAAGAGCAATCGCTGTATTCTCAACCTTGATATAGGCTACCTGAGGATCGATTTTATCGGGAAATTTCTCGACCACAACGGCTGATGCGCCACGCGACACAACATCGTCGACAAAGGTGTGTCCGTCGACGTTGACACCCCGGACAGCGACAAATAGCGCGCCGGTAACATCCTTGCGCGAGTCGCTCAGGATGGTTTTGATTTCAGGGTCACCGAGGTTTCCCTCACGTCCTGTTACATTGATTGCCGATAAAATATTGCTCAGTAGTTTCATAATCAAATCAGTTTAATGGTTACTGTACTTCCGGTCTTGCCGACGGTGCCGGCTGCCGGTGACTGGGAGTTGACATATCCGCGGCCGGTAAACGACACGTTATATCCGGCCGACTCGATGGCGGCTACGGCTTCGCGGAGCCCAAGTCCTGTCACGTCGGGGATTATCCCTTTTGAAACGGTTACGATAGGTGTTGAAGGATTGCCTTTGACCCCCGAAATGGCACTTATAAGGTCATAAGACTCGGGGTTTGTTGTGCGATAGATGCGGGGTGACTTGCCCATAGGGGGTTCGTCGGTGTGGTAGTCGCTTGAGTTTCCGAGCATGCCGCGTGAATACATCTTGACCGCGATATTCTTGAGCACCTGACCGCTTGTCGAGGCTGCACCCATGAGGTTTTGACGCGGACGACATGTGAGGACGATGCATGAATATTTGGGGTCTTCAAGAGGGAAGAAGCCACAGAATGCAAGACGCTTGCTGCCGGTGTTGTATTTTCGAGTCTCGGGGTCGACCATGTAACAGGTGCCTGTCTTGCCGCCGATTGAAACGAGGTTATTGCGTACAAAGTGGCGGGCGGTGCCGTGGTCACCGTGGACAACCGATCCAAGCATCTGTTTGAGCTTTCGGGCGTTTTCTTCGGTGCAGATGCGATCGCGCACGTAGGTCACGGGGAGGATTGAATCATTTTCCTCGCCTATGAGCCGGGAGTAAAGCCGGGGACGTACAAAGCGACCGTTATTGGCGATGGCATTGTAGATAGCCAAAGTATAGAGCGGCGGTATCATTGTGGCATAACCATAGCACATGCGCGACAATGACAGACGGCTCGGTTTTTTCTCGACAACCGGAATGCGCTCGCCGGCAATACCGGTGTGCATAGGCTCAAAGAAGCCGATACGTTCAAGCTCGTCATAGAAACGAGACGGTTTGGCGTGGAAAATAGAGTTGTTGCGTGTAATGACTTTAGTCATGCCTATGTTGCTCGACTGCTCGATGATGCCCTCGATGGTGAGAGCGGCGTTGTAGTGCGAGTCGGTGATGGGACGTCCGTTGGCATAAGCATAGCTGCTGCCGGTTGGAATGACTTCATTGAGATTGTTGACAAGTCCGTTTTCAAGAGCGAGCAACATGGAAATCGGTTTCATGACCGATCCGGGCTCAAATCCCTGGACGGCACGGTTCATGCCCTCGATGTATCGTCCGGTCTTGCGGCTTTTCTCAAGGTTTGAGATTGCTTTGATGTCGCCGGTCTTGACCTCCATGAGGACAGCCACTCCCCAGTCGGCATCGCAGGTCTCGAGGATAGAGTTGAGCTCGCTCTCGACAATGTCCTGCATGTTGATGTCGATAGTGGTGACGATGTTATAACCGCGCACGGCTGCGGTGTCGGTCCAGTCGGCTATGCGCCGGGTGAGGTTGATTTTCTTTGATACACCGTGAACACCGTAAAGGAGAGAGTCAAGCGCACATTCAAGACCCGAGATGCCGTGTACCTCGCGGCTTTCGCGTGTTTGACCGACACCACCTATCGAACGGCGGGCCATGTCGCCGTAGGGATGTTCACGTTTCATTTTTGTATCGACTACAAATCCGTTTTTATTGGGATTTTTTAGCCGCAGAAATGGGATTGTCTTTATTTTCTGAAGCTCGGCATATGACAGATTGTCGATGATGCGGTAACCGCGCGGACGCTTTTCAAAGGGCTTTTGAGCGGGACGGGTGAGCGAGTCGATCCACTGTTTGCGGGTGGCGCGTCCGGGAAAGAATTTCACGAGCGAATCGGCCATCATGGGGATTGAATCGAGATATTCCTGAAGTTTGAACCGCTCGGAACGGAAGTCGAGCCGCACGGTGTAAAATAGGAGGTTTGTAGCTAGTAATCTGCCGTCGGAAGAGAGGATATCACCTCTTTCGGGATATATTATATT
>JAIDNJ010000183.1 GCA_029063895.1 Muribaculaceae bacterium
ACCTATGGGTGTCGAGACCGAAGGACCCGCCGAGCCCGACCCGCACGAAATCAAGAAGCCTAAAAAGAAATCTATTTTTGACCAACTTTTTGCAAAGGTCCAGAGTATTCTCGAAGATCCGTCGGATGTACTTGAAGAGGATGATAATAACAACAACTGATCAAAACCTTAGCCACGATGACTTACGAAGATATTGAGAACACAGATACTTTCATTGCCAACGTCCCTAAACGCGCCGACATCAAGGTTGTCGGTGTCGGTGGTGGCGGTGGCAACGCCGTTAACTTCATGTTTAACGAAGGTCTCAAAGATGTGAACTTCGTTATTTGCAACACCGACCTCCAGCACCTCAACAGCTCGCCTATCTCGACAAGGGTGCTTCTCGGGCCTAAAACCTGTCAGGGTATGGGTGCGGGAAACGTGCCTGAAGTCGCCCGCGAAGCCGCCGAGGAATCTATAGCCGAAATCGGCGAACTCTTTGAAGACGGCACCAAGATGGTTTTCATCACCGCCGGCATGGGTGGCGGTACCGGAACAGGCGCCGCCCCGGTTGTAGCCCGTGAAGCACGCCGACGCGGAATCCTCACAATCGGTATCGTTACAATTCCGTTCCTTTTTGAGCGTAGCCGCAAAATTCTAAAAGCTCTCGAAGGCGCCGAGGAACTGAAAAAAAACGTCGATGCCATCATGGTCATCAACAACGAACGTCTCATCGAGATTTATAATGACCTCGACTTCATCAATGCGTTCCACAAGGCCGACGAGACCCTTGCTATCGCTGCCCGAAGCATCTCTGAGCTCATAACCACTCAGGGACATATCAATATCGACTTCCGCGATGTCAACTCGACTCTCCGTAACGGTAGAACAGCAATCATTTCGACCGGATATGGCGAGGGTGAAAACCGTGTCACCAAGGCTATCGAAGACGCCTTGAACTCGCCGTTGCTCAAGGACACCGACATATACACGTCAAAACGATTCCTTTTCAACATATATTTCAACCCGAAATCCGAACACCCGTTCAAGATGTCGGAAGCCAACCAGCTCACCGCCTTCATGACCAACCTCGACCCCGATGTCGACAATATTTGGGGTGTGGCGTTTGACGAGTCTCTCGGCGACAAGGTTAAAATTTCGATTCTCGCCTCAGGTTTTGATGTTACCCTCCACTCAGGTGAGGCAACCGAGCAAATCAACAAGCCGTCGCCCAATATCACAACAGGCCACGAGGAGAAAAATACACCGAAAGTCACCACACAACGCGATGACATGGACAGGCTCCGTCAGGAATACGGTTCAGAAAAAATCCAGGAAATCGAACGTGCCGCCGCCCGTAAACGCTACATCGTGCTCACTCAGGCCCAGATGGACGACGACTCAATTCTCGAGATTGTGGAGCGCACCCCGGTTTACAAGCGAAATAACAAAACGACCGCCGACATGAAACGACAGATGGAACGCGGCGAAACCGGTCAACAGATGATGCCCGGTGCTCACGTCGACAACCCGGACCACAAAGCCGGCAACGTGATATCGTTTGGCGAATAATCAGCGTCCCGACACAACTCCGTCCCACCTGAAGCTCAACAGGCATGCACATGGTTTTTCCCATAGAATCGCACGAGGCCGACGCGCCCTTTACCCGTGCCGAGATGGAAGCTACCACAGGCTACCATTATTCGTGGCAACGGGGCATCGAGCCGGTCGACATAACGGTGAGTGCCGGTCGTGATCCAGCAGTCATCTCGGTAGCCCTCGCGCTGATTATCCTGATTCTATGCACATTTAACCATATAGGCAAGATGACAGGCGAGATGGTTCGCAACCTTATCGATGTCAGGGAGCGAGAAAATGTGTTTGACGAGGCATCGGCAACCGACACCCGCACCCACATATTTTTGCTTCTTCAATTGTTTGTGAGCGAAAGCCTGCTGTTATATTCCTATTTCTCGGTTCCCGGCCAATATAGCGACTACCCCGAGCTTAACATTACGCTTGGACTGTTACTGGCAGTGACGGCGGCCTATTATGTCTTTCAGCTGGCAGCCTACAGCCTCATCGGGTTTGTGTTTGCCGGCATCGAGGCTACCGGACTGTGGCTGAAAGGATTTAACGCATCTCTCGGGTTGTTGTCAATGGCATTGCTGATACCATCGATGGCCTCGGTGTTCTATCCCGAATATACTCTCGCGATGGTCACAATCGCGGCAATATGCTTCATTATTTCAAAAATATGTTTCATTATTAAAGGAATTAGAATTTTTTACCATAATTTTTTCTCGTGGCTCTATTTTATTTTGTATCTTTGCGCCGTTGAAATTATTCCCCTTATTTTAGTCTACGCAGAGGCCGGAATTCTGTGTGGATTAAAATAGTATAGTGCATTCAAAAAAGATTATTTTAAGCGTGGAAATCAAAAAAGTTTTAGTTTCTCAGCCAAAACCGTCCAACGATAAATCACCCTACTACGATATTGGCGACAAATATGGAGTTGAAGTCGTTTTCCGCCCGTTTATCAAAGTGGAAGGTCTTACCGCTAAAGAGTTCAGGCAGCAGCGCATAAGTATTCCCGAATACACAGCAATTATATTTACCGCAAAAGCCGCCATTGATGCGTTTTTTCACATCTGTGAAGAAATGCGAATCACTATTCCCGACACGATGAAATATTTCTGCACTACCGAGCCTATAGCTCTGTATCTGCAAAAATATACCGTCTATCGCAAACGCAAAATTTTCCATGGCACCACCGGAAAGCTCGATGACCCGGCCCTTGTTCAGGCGCTCAACAAAAATGTCAAGGAAAAATTTCTCTATGCGGTCAGCGATGTCTACAAAGATGAGGTCTGTCCGCTCGACAAGACCAACATCAAGTATACCAAAGCTGTGATGTACCGTACCGTCAGCAACGACTTTGAAAAAGACGAGCCGTTTGACTATGACGTTCTGCTATTCTTCAGTCACGCCGGTATTGACTCCCTCCTCAAAAATTTCCCCGACGTAAAGCAGAGGGGCATCTACATCGGTTGTTTTGGCGAGTCTACTGTTAAAGCCGCTATCGAGGCCGGTCTCAATGTCGACTTTCAGGCTCCAAACCCAAAGACTCCGTCAATGACCGCTGCCCTCGACCTGTTCCTTCAGGAACATGTTTCTTCAAAAGAAGAGGAGTCAAAATAAGCTGTCATCACGGTGAAAGCACTCGGACTCGGTAAAAAAAACAAACTGTGTTCGGTCATTGCGATCGACGCTTTGTTTTCACGTGCCGACGGTGTCCAATCATGTTTTTCCTATCCTATCAAGATTATGTGGCGTGTCAACCCGGCTCGCAAGGCCGACACTGACACGCCCAAATTTTTTATATCTGTACCTAAACGTAGGTTCAAACATGCGGTCGACCGTGTCAAAATGCGTCGGCGCATCCGTGAATCATATCGGTTACTGCGCCCATCGGTTATGGGCGATTTATCACAGCCGGTCGACATGGCCATCATCTGTGTGGCCGACAAGATTGTAGATTCACACACCATCAAGGCTTCGCTCAGTCGTCTCTTGACCAAAATCGTTGACCAATGCCGACCAACCGACCAGGAGCTGCCCGACTGATGTCCCGTCTGCTCATTTTACCCATCCGATTTTACCAACTGGCTATATCGCCCATGTTCCCGCCCGCCTGCAGGTTCACCCCGACGTGTAGCGCCTATGCCATCGAAGCCCTGACCAAACATGGACCGGTCAAGGGGTTATGGCTCACGATAAAAAGGATTGCCCGATGCCATCCGTGGGGTGGTTCGGGTTATGACCCCGTGCCATGAAAACAATAATTCTCGACATTCATCATCACGGCCCCGCCCCGCTGGCCAATGCTGTCAACTCAATCATGGCAGGTGACCCGCTTACGCCAGGCGACTGGCTGTTTTCCGTAGGAATACATCCGTGGCAAACCGCCGGAAATGACCCGGAACCACTTTTCCAATATCTGTCGATAACCCTCGCCGACACGCGTGTCGTTGCTGTCGGCGAGACCGGAATTGACCGGCTGCGCGGAGCCTCCATACCCGTTCAGACCGCAATCTTCAACCGGCATGTCAAAATCGCTACCGAAACCGGAAAACCGCTCATAATCCACTCAGTCCGCTCAACCGACATTTTACTGCCGATACTCAAAAAAGCATCTATGTCGATTCCTGTCATCATCCACGGTTTCAGAGGCAAACCAACCGAGGCACTCCAACTTGTCAACAGCGGTGCATATATATCGCTCGGCCAATGGTTCAACCCGTCAACCGCCGCCGTTATCCCCGCCGACAGACTACTGGCCGAGACCGACGAATCACCGGTATCCATACAAACCGTCATCTCAAATATCGCCCTCGCCCGACACCTCGATTTCAGCCTGATGGAAGAACAAATCAAAGCCAATGTAATTCAAGTGTTAACACTCGGATAATCGTGAACCTTTGCCGGCATAAAAGCGTTAATTAAACATGTTGGTCCTTGCCAGGCTCACCAACTCAGCATTTCATCACATATACATCCTTTATGAACATCAAACTCCCCTCCTTTCAAAAAGCAGGACAGGCTCTTAAACCAGCCATCGACTTTGTCAGCACCCGCAAAAAAAGCATCATTACAACAATGTTGGTGCTTGCGGCCATCATCATCGTGCTTGCCATCATTTTCAGGCCTAAACCACCTCAGGCGCCGTTGCCGACAGTCGAGGTCGAGGATGTGACAGTTGATGATGTTAATATCTATGGCGAATATGTAGGACACATCGAGCCCCAGCATTTCGTACAGATTCGTGCCCGTGTTGAAGGCTACCTTCAAAGCATTAACTTTGTCGAGGGTACCCATGTCAAGAAAGGACAGACTCTTTTTGTAATTGACCCGCAGCTCTACGAAGCCCATGTAAACAAAGCCCGCGCCCAGCTCAACAAAGCTAAAGCCGTTGCCCATAAAGCCAAACGCGACCTTGACCGCATCAAGCCGCTATATGAACAGAACGCCGCCTCGCAGCTCGACCTTGACAACGCCACCGCAGCCTATGAAACAGCCCAGGCCGAGGTCATCGTCAGCGAAGCCGACCTCACCCAGGCCCAGCTCACGCTGAGTTATACACGCATCGCCTCGCCGATATCGGGATACGTATCAGAATGTTTTGCCGACATTGGCAACCTTGTCGGCCCCTCTTCGACATCATTGCTCGCCACTGTGGTCAAGAGCGACACCGTTGTGATCGAGTTCTCGATGACCGCTCTCGACTACCTGAGAAGCAAGTCGCGCAACGTCAACCTCGGCAACGACGAGTCGGGACTTAAACACAAATCATATATCAACATCACGCTCCCCGACGGGACCGAATATCCGCTCAAAGGCAATGTCAATTCATCTGAGCCGCAAGTCGACCCCAAAACCGGTACATTCTCGGTGCATGCCGATATGCCCAACCCCGACCGAAGCCTGCTGCCCGGTGAGTTTACCAAAGTTAAAGTACTTCTTGACGTGAGAGAAAATGCGATCGAGGTTCCGGCAAAAGCGCTCGTAATCGAAAAAGGCGGCGCGTTCATCTATGTCGTTCGCCCCGACAGCATTGTCGAACGCCGTTTTATCGAAACCGGCCCCGAAGTTGGCAAAAACGTCATTGTCGAACGCGGACTCGCAGCCGGTGAAAAGATTGTCACCGAGGGATATCACAAACTCACTCACGGTATGAAAGTAAATCCTATCCCTGTCCGTGATGTTGAAAACAAAGACAACAGTAACCACGAAAAAGATTCGGCCGATGAAGCGTAACTTTTTTCTAGAGCATCCGGTCTTCTCGATTGTAATCTCGATTGTCATCTTCATTATAGGTGGCATTGGGCTTACGTTACTCCCCGTTGACCAGTATCCCGCCATCGTGCCACCTATCGTCAAGGTGACTGCATCATATCCGGGAGCCGACGCCACTACCGTCACCCAGGCCGTCGCCACCCCAATCGAGCAGGAGCTGAACGGCACCCCGGGCATGATTTACATGTCATCGTCAAGCTCAAATTCGGGCGGTTTTTCATGCAGCATCACATTTGACATCGATACCGACCCCGAGCTTGCCGCCGTCGATATCCAGAACCGTGTAAAAAAAGCTGAATCACGACTGCCGGCCGAAGTCGTCCAGAACGGTATCTCGGTTTCAAAAGAGACCGCGAGCCGACTCATGACTATAACTATACAGAGTAACGACCCGAAATATGACGAGATATACCTCAGTAACTACACCACTCTCAACGTCGTTGACCCCCTCAGACGAATACCCGGTGTCGGCAGCATCTCCAATGTGGGCGGTCGATACTATGCCATGCAAATTTGGGTCGCGCCCGACAAGCTCGCCGATCTCGGGTTGACCATCAAGGATATACAGAACGCCCTCAAAGACCAGAACCGCGAGTCGGCAGCAGGTGCCCTCGGACAAGCCCCTGCCGAGAACATCGACATAACGATGCCGATTATAGCCCGGGGACGGTTGTCGTCGGTATCCGAGTTTGAAGACATCGTGCTCCGCGCCAACGCCGACGGTTCGATGATTAGAATGAAAGATGTGGCCCGCGTTTCGCTCGAAGCATCGAGCTATGCTACCGAGAGCGGCATCAACGGAGGCAACGCCGCCGTGCTCAACATTAACATGCTCCCCGGCTCCAATGCGATGGATGTGGCCGAGGCGGTCAAGAAAGAGATGGAATCAATCTCGCGCAACTTTCCCGACGGTATCACCTATGACATACCGTTTGACATGACCACCTACATTTCGGAATCGATACACCATGTTTACCGCACCTTTTTTGAGGCTCTCATCCTGGTAATCATCGTCGTGTTCCTGTCACTCCAGAACTGGCGCACGACCCTGATTCCGGTCATTGCGGTGCCCATCTCGCTGGTCGGTACGTTTGGAGTGATGCTCATCTTCGGGTTCTCGCTCAATATGCTGACGCTTCTCGGCCTTATACTCGCCATCGGTATCGTGGTCGACGACGCCATCGTCGTGGTCGAGAATGTCGACCGCATCATGAACACCGAGCACCTCAGCCCCTACGAAGCTACAGCCAAGGCGATGAGCAACCTGTCGAGCGCACTGATAGCTATGTCGCTTGTCCTTTGTGCCGTGTTTGTTCCGGTGAGCTTCCTCCCCGGCATCACAGGCCAGCTCTACCGCCAGTTTACAATCACCATTGCCGTGTCGGTGATAATATCGACAATCGTGGCCCTTACGCTCTCGCCGGTGATGTGTGCCCACATCCTCAAACCCGACAGCGGCAAGAAGAAAAACCGATTTTTCCGCCGCATCAACTTTATACTTGCCCGCGGCAACCGTTCATATGGCAAACTCATTCGCCACGCCATCAACCGCCCCAAACGCATGTATGCTGCCTTTGGCATGGCTCTTGTGTTTATCTGGTTTATGAACCGTGTGATGCCACAGAGCTTCATGTCGCAGGAAGACCAGGGATATTTTACCGTCGAGCTTGAACTGCCCGAAGGCTCCACAATCGAGCGCAGCCGTCGTGTCACCGAGCGCGCAATGGAGTATCTCAAAAACGACCCCGATGTCGAGTTTGTGCTTAACGTCACCGGTTCGTCACCACGAATGGGTACAAACTCGGCTCACGCACAGCTCACTGTCATACTGAAACCATGGGATAAACGCAAGACCGAAGATATCGCCGAAATCCGTGAGCGTGTCAGAAAAGAATTTCAGACCTACCCCGAAAGCAAAGTCTACATTTTCAGTCCGGCCATCATCCCGGGACTCGGTTCGTCGGGCGGTTTCGAAATGGTTCTTGAAGCTAAAGGCGACGCTACCTATGACGACCTCCGCGCGGCTGTCGACACCCTGCTTCATTATGCAGCCAACGACCCGGCGCTTGCCGATGTCTCTACATCGATGCAGGGCGACATACCCCAGCTTTATTTCAACGTCGACCGCGACCGTGCCATGATGCAAGGCATCCCCGTGAGTGACATATTCTCCACAATGAAAGCCTTCACCGGGTCGATCTATGTCAATGACTTCAACATGTTTAACCGCATCTATCGTGTGTACATCCAGGCCGAGGCGCCCTACCGCTCGTCGCGCGAAAATCTAAATCTGTTCTTTGTGCGCGGAGCCAACAACGCCATGGTGCCGATCTCGTCTCTCGGGTCTACATCCTACACCACAGGCCCCGGTACTATCGCTCGTTTCAACATGTTTAACTCGGCGGTAATCACCGGCGAGGCCGGCAAGGGCCACAGTACCGGTCAGGCTATGGCCGCGCTCGAGCGCATCGTTGAAGAACACCTCCCGGCCGAAACCATCGGTGTGGAATGGAGCGGACTATCCTATCAGCAGAACCACGAAAGCGGCAACACCGGCATCGTGCTCGGTCTCGCATTCCTGTTCGTGTTCCTCTTCCTTGCCGCCCAGTATGAAAGCTGGTCAGTGCCGTTGGCGGTTATTTTATCGCTCCCGATTGCCGGTGTGGGCGCCTATCTCGGCATATGGATTTGCGGACTCGAAAACAATATCTATTTCCAAATCGGACTGGTGATGCTCGTCGGTCTCGTAGCCAAAAACGCAATCCTCATCGTCGAGTTTGCCAAAGAGGAAGTCGACAAGGGCGCCGATGCCTTCAAGGCCGCTGTCAAGGCCGCTCACCTGCGCTTCCGTCCCATTGTCATGACATCTCTCGCTTTCATGCTCGGACTTCTTCCGCTTCTCTTTGCCTCAGGTCCCGGGTCGGCAGCCCGCCGTGACATCGGTACCGGTGTATTTTTCGGCATGCTCGTGGCAATCACGGTCGGCATCATATTTGTGCCATTCTTCTTTGTGGCGATCAACCGATTGATGGGAAAACTAAAATCATCAGGAAAATGAAAAAAACACTACTCTATATAGTCGTCCTTGTAGCTGCTGTTACAGCCGTTTCATGCTCGGGCACCCGCAACCTCGCACGTCCTCAAACCGACTTGCCCGAGTCATTCCGTAACAACATCGGTAATGATTCAACCTCGATAGCCGATATCAGGTGGTGGAACTTTTATACCGACTCGGTGCTGTGCCGCATGATTGAACGCACCCTCTCGTTCAACCGCGATTTTCTCAAGGCGGGAGCAACCGTCGAGCAGCTCCGTCAGCTCTATGGCGCTGAAAAGCTCAACTATACCCCCGAGGTAAGCGGTAACGTCTATGGCAATCAGGAAACCAACAACTATGACGGCAAGGGAGTCGACAAAGACCCTGAATACGGTCTGAAAGCATCACTTGCATGGGAGGTAAACCTGTGGGGCGCCCTTAGTTGGAGTCAACGCGAGTCCAAAGCAAAATACCTCGCATCGGTCAACGATTTGAGAGCCATGCAAATGACCCTTATCGCCGAGACAGCCTCGGCCTATTTCCGGCTGATGGCCCTTGACAACGAGCTCGCCATTGTCCGCCAGACACTGACAACCCGATCCGAGGCGCTCAATCAGGCAAAACTCCGTTTTGAAGGAGGATTGACATCCGAAACCGTCTACCAGCAGGCCAAAGTTGAATATGCGTCGACCGCCGCGCTCGTTCCAAATCTTGAGCGTCAGATTGTCGTCGCCCGCAATGCGCTGTCGCTGTTGATGGGTGAATTTCCTGCCGAAAATATGGAACGTGGCGTCATGTCGCTCAACATCATTTTACCCGAGAAACTGCCGGTGGGACTGCCGTCTGACCTGCTCCAACGTCGACCCGACCTGAAAGCTTCCGAGCAGCGGTTGGCCGCCGCCATGGCCAATGTCGGCCTTACCTATGCCAATAGATTCCCCACTTTCCGGATCGGCTTTACTGGCGGTCTTGAAAACAACCGCATGGAAAACTTCTTCCAGTCACCGTTCACCTATGTGATTGGGTCACTTACAGGTACGATTTTTGACTTTGGCAAGAAAAAACGGAAATACCAGGCATCAATCGCCGCCTATGAGCAAGCACGCTACAGCTATGAACAGTCGGTTCTGACTGCGTTTCACGAAGTCGACAACGCAATCGAAAACTATCAGCGCATCCACGAGTCTACCGCTCTCAAAGCCGATCTGCGCGATGCTGCCGCCAAATATGTTCATCTCGCCCGACTCCAATATCGCGGCGGCACCCTCAACTACATCGACGTCCTCGATGCCCAGCGCCGCTACTTCGAGGCTCAAATCGGCGTGAGCAACGCCATCCGCGACGAGTATCTCGCCCTTGTCAACCTCTACAAGGCCCTCGGCGGCGGGTGGGAGGTTGAAACCGGAGAATAAGCGGACTTTAATTTATCAGAATTTATACCTGAAATCGGCCAGTAAGCAATTCACGTTTCAAAAATTCGTAGTTATAGGCCGGGCTTTCTATGTACATTTCGGTTTGAGGTTCAGATACTTTTTCAAATGTTTCGGAATTATACCATGTGGAAACAGCCTCACTTATAGAAAGTCCGTTATCCCTGATAAGCCATCCAATAATATCAGTAGATATAGCCTCAAGTAAAAACTGAAAATTCTTTTCTTTTGTCATCATACACGAGTCAAATAACTTATAGCTTTAGCATTGTGAAAGAAATACTGTATGCTTAGTTCTTTATATTCCAGACGCTTCACCAATTCGGATATTGAGATATAGCCATCCTGAAAAAGACGAAAAGACATTACAACCGAATCGTCGGCAATCGGCCCTATGACAATATCATAATCATGGGCAGGATGTGTAGCAGCCTCGTTTCGATTCATCATCACAAACTCAGCCCAATCTTCAGAAGGTTTATCAAAAATCTTTACCTTCAAATCTTGTACCGCACCCTCAAAATTAAATTCATACTCGGTCACACATTCTTCTCCTCCCGTGCGCATACAACGTCGAAATGCCATATTACGAGCGTGCTTAATGTTATCTGTCAGATAGAAACCACGTCCGAAATCTTTGAAAGGATGACATTTGGCAAAATCTACCCTATCAATAATTACATTAGAGCCATGATAAAGTTTCATCCGATTCCCCCTCCGTTTCGTTTACAAATAGCTGTAATATCGTCAACCCAGTCATTTACCGACAGCGTATGCTCGGCAGCATAACACTGTTCAAGAAAATCTATTCCCTTGAATCGCAAAAGGTAGTTTGATGCTTCTTTTGCTGTGAGGAAATGTCTTTTTGCAAATTCACTGATAGCTGTGACTATATATTCGATTACCTCCTTACCTTGAATGACCTTAGGAGTAAGATCTACCGTTACGTCTGCTTCAAGCGCATTAGCCACACGATTAATAGTATCGAAAGTCAAACCTTTTCCGCTTTCGATTTTGGAAATAGTTGCTCTCCCCACACCAATTCTATCACCGACCTCGGCTTGTGTCAGGCCAAGTTCAACTCGTCTCTGCCCAAAAAGCTTACCGATTTTATCAAGTTTATCCTTCATATAATTCTTTTTCGCAAAGATATAAAATGTTTCCCATATATGAAACATTTTTACTGAAATTTGGATTATTACTCAACGAACCCCCTCGAAGGTTCGATGTTTACCGCATAGTCTAGTTTCAAATATTGTTCCCCATATAGTCAAATTTACCAAATTAGACCTTACAAGGTTTAATTTCAATAATTCTATCAGTTTTGTCGCTAAATATTTTCCCCATCAAGCTATTGTATCTTAATTCTTACCGTCATCATCACATTCCGCTCACGGAGGCTATAGGTACTGGTGTAGATATCCATAGCTGTATAGCTCACTTTTGTGAACGACTTGAAGTTGAAAATGTTATTAAGTGCCAAAGTCCATTCAAATCTTCCATGACGATAAGTTATTTTGGAATCTCCGAACCATACGTTCTTGTCGCCGGACGTCAGACTAGTATAGTTATTTTCAGCTGAAACATTAAAGATTAGATTTTTAAGAGGGTAGAAATTAATGTCAGCCCTTCCGGTCCAAGTACGCACCCATGGCGAACCGACTTCTATCCCCTTCGTTTCGCTTTTACTTTCGCCATAGGCGAATGCCAACGCTGCGCCCATCCAACTGGCAGGAGTAGTCGAAATTAATATGCTGCCGCTCCATGGTTTTGTGCTGCAGGCCAGCAGGGACTCGTCGAT
>JAIDNJ010000184.1 GCA_029063895.1 Muribaculaceae bacterium
ATGTGTATAAGATTCAGGGGCGAAACACTCCATGTTGTCGGCAACGCTGATTTTCTTGGGGCCGACGATGTCCACAAAGGATTGAAAATGGAGCTTGAAGGAGACAGCAGCTGGAGCGTAACCATCGATGTCCCTCAGGCCGATTTTGACTATAGCTATGCCGTGATAAACGATAACGGATATGTTATCAACGAATGGGGTCACCGACGTCGTTTCGAACCGGCAAAGGGTGTAGAAAACTATATGCTGCTTGACAAATGGCAGGATATGCCGGCCGACAAGCCATATTATTCATCGGCTATAGTAGACTGTCTCAATAACCGCACTGACCGGGCGGCCCGACCGGTTCCGGCCCAAGGTCTTGTTACCATCAAGGTCGATGCACCAATGGTATCGCCTGACTGCATCGTGGCCATTTCGGGCGACAATGAAGCTCTCGGCAACTGGAATCCCAACAAAGCTCCGACAATGAGCGATGCCGATTTCCCCACATGGAGTGTAAATCTCACCCCCGCTACATTCCGGAACAATACTCAGTTTAAGTTCATCATCAAAAAGAAGAGCGGC
Organism: Muribaculaceae bacterium; assembly: GCA_029063895.1. Taxonomy (GTDB): domain Bacteria; phylum Bacteroidota; class Bacteroidia; order Bacteroidales; family Muribaculaceae; genus CAJUPY01. Next base: position 568 of record JAIDNJ010000184.1, read on the forward strand.
GAGGTCGTGGCTTGGGAGGGCGGCGACAACCTCACCATAAATATACCGGCAACCGACAATGGAACCGCCACCGTTGTTTCGGGCCTACGATTCAACAGCCCGCTTACACCATGGCGAGGAGCCGGTGTCGCCATTCCAGTATTCTCAATCAGAAGCGAGGAAGACTTTGGTGCTGGTGATTTTATGGACCTCAAAAAAATGGTTGACTGGGCATCGTTGACCGGACAGAATTTCTTACAGATCCTGCCTATCAACGACACTACCATGACCCATACATGGACCGACTCATATCCCTATAACGCAAACTCGACATTTGCACTTCATCCCATGTATCTGAGACTCGAATGTCTCGGACAGCTCGCCGATCCTGCACGTCGCGAACACTATGAATCGCTTAGAAAAGAACTAAACTCATTGCCAACGGTCGATTATGAACGCGTAAACGAAGCCAAGACAGCTTATACACGTGAGATTTTTGCACAGGAAGGTAAAAAAACTCTTGAATCGCCCGACTTCAAGGAATTTGTTGAAAAAAACAAAGCATGGCTTAAACCTTATGCCGCATTCTGTGTGCTCCGCGACATGAACGGAACTCCCGATTTCACACGTTGGGGTGCCTATGCAAAATATAGCGAAGATGCTATCGATACATTTGTTGAATCAAACAAAGAGAAAATCGACTTTGTATATTACCAGCAGTTCCACCTTGACGCCCAGATGAAAGAAGTGCGCCGCTATGCAACGACCCATCACGTCGCAATAAAAGGTGATATTCCCATCGGTATCTCTCGCACGAGTGTTGATGCCTGGATCACACCCCGGCTTTTCAATATGAACAGCCAGGCCGGTGCTCCACCCGATGACTTCTCTGTTCTGGGACAAAACTGGGGATTTCCCACCTATAACTGGGAAGAAATGAATCGGGACGGCTTTGCGTGGTGGAAAGCTCGTTTCCGCAAAATGAGCGAATACTTTGACGCATACCGTATTGACCATGTGCTCGGATTTTTCAGAATTTGGCAGATACCGATGAATGCTCTCCACGGGCTGCTCGGTGTCTTCAGTCCGGCACTCCCCTTCTCGCCCGACGAGCTCCGCAACAACTATGATTTCTGGATCAATGTTGACCTGCATACACATCCATACATTGCCGACTGGTTCCTCGGCGATTTCTTTGGCGAATATACCGACGAGGTCAAACACACGTTCCTCAAGCCACTCGGTGACGGACGCTATGAACTGAAACCAGAATACTCGACCCAGCGTAAAGTGGCCGACTACTTCAGATCAATCGATAAAAATGAAAAGAATACACGCATATGCGAGTCGCTACTCGGCTTGATTGACAACGTCCTGTTTATCGAAGACCCCGAGGAAAAAGGCAAATATCATCCACGCATTTCGGCTCAGCATACCTACATTTACCGTTCACTCAACGATTATGAAAAGTGGTGTTTCAATCGTCTTTACAATGATTTCTATTACCACCGCCACAATGACTTCTGGTATGGTAAAGCGATGTGGAAACTGCCGCCGCTCATTAACGCTACCGATATGCTCACCTGTGCCGAAGACCTGGGCATGATTCCCGACTGTGTTCCCGCGGTGATGAACAAGCTCGAAATACTGACACTCGACATACAGCGCATGCCCAAAGACCCCAAAGCCGAATTTGGCAACACATGGTCCTATCCCTACTATTCGGTATGTACCACCTCGACCCATGACATGGGAGGTATACGCCAGTGGTGGGAGGAAAATAGGGAGAAAACTCAACACTTCTACAACAATGTACTCCACGAGCATGGCGACGCACCCTATTATGCCGAACCGTGGATTTGTGAACGTATTGTCGATCTGCATCTCAAGTCGCCCTCGATGTTATGCATACTCCCGCTGGCCGACTGGCTTTCAATCAGTGGTGAAATACGCCGTAACGACCCTCACGACGAGCAAATAAACGTTCCGGCAAACTCGCGTCACTACTGGCGCTACCGCATGCACCTTACAATCGAACAGCTTATTGCCAACAAAAATTATAACGATAAGATTACTTCAATGATAAAAAATTCGGGACGCTGAATCGGCCTGTCATTAAATAATCAGACATAAGTATACGGCAGAAGGGGACCAGTGAATGACAACCAATCCCCTTCTGCCTGTTTTAAAACCGTAATATCGGGAATTAACCCTTGAATAGAACCGCATGACATCAATCATACCGCCTCACGCATGGAATCTAAAAAAAGTATTTAACGGTCCGGCGCGCATGCTCGTCATCGACTCGCCTGACTCGCTGTCGTCGCTTAAAATGCCTTTGACCAACGAAACGCTTTGGTCAGTCGTGACCATCAAGGGGTCTTTGACACTGCATGTCGACGGCAAAACCCTTGTAATGACACCGTCCACGCTGATGGTACTCGCTCCCGGACACCTTATAAGCAGAATTGACTTAAGCGAAGATTTTTCAGGATTTGCAATCAATTCCACATTAAGCAATCTTGAAACATTCCTGCCTATAATGTCACGCGCGCTCATCTGCTACAAGGTTTTTTCGGGCAACCCGATTCTCCATATTGACAATACCGACCTGGAGAATCAGATTCTCTACCACAAACTTCTTAGAAATAAAATGGCCGAAGCCAACTCATCGGCCTATTCCGAACTGATCATCGACAGCATTTGCCGTGCAATCATTTTTGAAACACTCAATCTATATCTGAGCCGGCTTGACACTACTGAAAAATCAGTGAGGTATACACGTTCCGAGCAATTGTTTTACCGCTTTATAATGATGGTCGAGAATCGTTTCAAAAAGACAAGAGTGCTTAACGATTATGCCGATGCCCTATGTGTATCGCCCAAACATCTGTCGGCTCTGGTCAAGGATATAAGCGGACGTACGGCCGGCTCATGGATTGATTCATATGTCATCTCCGAAGCCAAACGGTTGCTAAGCTCTACCCGCATGTCAATTCTCGAAATCTCTGATGAACTTAATTTTGCCAATCAATCTTTCTTTGGTAAATATTTCAAGCATCTCACCGGCATGTCGCCATCTCAATTCCGCAACAGTTTATAAAGCTCTGTAGACAAAACAAAGGCGATGTATCGCGTTTAAGTTGACACATCGCCTTTATTTATTCGTCAATCAGCCTGTTTATTCTCAGGCCTTTGGTTATGTCGTTCACGAGGCTCGCAAGGTGGTTTTTGGGTGAGCTGAGCCTCTCTCAAAGACAACTATTTATCATAAGTAAGTCGTAAAAATTAATTTATACTAAGCCGCATGGGCAAAATTAATATTGAGTTCAGATCCAATCGCAGCCAACGCACGGTTTGTTGCATAGAGCAGGGAATCTGTGGAGCAATAATCCGCAGGTCTTAGCCAATTGCCCTTGAGGATTATCCAGAGCGTCTCGGCTATATTCAGATGTGGACTGTACGGTGGGAGGAAAAAGAGAAACAATCCACGTTTCTCCCATATCGGACGGAGTTCGCGCATGAGCATGCATCTGTGAACGCTTGCATTGTCAAGGACAACAAAAGTGTTTTTACGGAGGGAAAGCCGGTCAAGAAAGTCAGCAACCTTGTCAGCGGTCATATTCTCAGTTGTGGAGAATCCGTCATATCGATTGTTGCGGTCTATCATGCCGAAAATATTGAGTCTCAGACCTATTTCAGATGGAATATAGACATCCCACCGCGGAACTACCATACGTATGGCACATATCCCTCGGTGCAGATGTGGCTTTCATCTCCATAATAGTTAATGAGACCGTCTTTTTCCTGTTGTACGAGTTCTTGCAGCTTCCCGATATTGTACGCATAGAGCTGCGGCGAGGGTTTCCCCTTTGGACGCTTCCTTATACGTCTATATCCCGCGCCAAGGCGCATAAAAAAGCCCTGAAGGTACTCTCGCTTGCTTCTTTTCCTGAAGCCTGCTGCGATGCCTCTTTCGCTTTCTTCACGCTCTGTCTGTCGTTCTCTATGGCTTTGCGTACCGATTCTTCGTCCGGGCAGTCCATTATTGGCTTCCGACACCGGCCGGGACGCGTTTCCAGCCCTTTGATGCCTTCGGTCTCGAAGCGTTTCACCCAGGAATTGACCGATATATGGAGCATGTCGGTCTGTTCTCCAACCTGTTCCGAGGTCAGACCGGTGGATTTCAGAAGTACTGCGCGACAGCGCATGCGGTATGCGTGGCTCTTGCCCTGGCGAAAGCCATCTTCCAATTACAGACGTTGCCGGTCTGTCAGTTGTATAGCTTTGATTTTTGCGATAGTCGTAAATGTTATGGTTCATACATATAACGGACAACAGACTCAAAAATTTTGATATAAACTAATTTTCAACATCTACTTATCAAAAAATTGAGACATCCGAGCAAGAACACTCTCTTAAATATTATTTGACCTAAATACAACTCTCAGTTACATTCAGTCACATGTCGTTTAATCAGGATTACATTTGTCAGAAGCTCCAACAAAGTATTTACAAATTTAATAATTCACTCCATAACGAGCAAATTTATTCAATGAACCGGCAATTTCACCAGATGAATCATGTTACAATATCCAATTTATTAAATTTCAATGACATGACCCATCATCATATCCCACTACAATTGGATCGACGTGTCACTGATTGTGCTTTATTCAATCTGTTCTATTAATTAATAACAGGAATATAGGCTCAAGATGCCATATGATTTTGCGATCCTAAATATCACATATCCATGTAATATGGAAACAACCATACAGTATGGTATAAAAGTTCACGCCCCCAGCAAGCTTTCGCTCATCGGGGGCGTGATTGATAGGGGGCGGTTACCTACTCTCCCACTTTCGCAGTACCATCGGCGT
>JAIDNJ010000185.1 GCA_029063895.1 Muribaculaceae bacterium
CCTATGAATGGTGCATGGGACCAGGAATTTAAACTTATTATCGATGGACTCGGCAAGTGACAACCGCATAATATCGCTTGAAAACGTTGATTTTGAACGTGAAGGCAAGGAGATACTCAAAGGTGTCAATTTTGATGTTAACCGTGGCGATTTTGTTGCGGTTACAGGCCCTAACGGTGGCGGTAAAACAACTCTTCTGAGATTGATTTTGAAGTTGTTGAAACCGACTTCGGGTAATGTTATATATTATGACCGGTCAAAATCGGTAAAAAAACTCTCTATAGGCTATCTACCACAAAAAAACATGATAGACAGTCATTTCCCCATTCTGCTTGAGGAAGTGATCGCTTCTGGTCTGTTATGTGTGAATGGTTTGAGCAAGGAGGAGATTAACGGCAAGGTTGATGCTATGCTCGACCTCGTTGGACTCACATCTCATCGCCACCATGCAATAGGGCAGTTGTCGGGCGGTCAGTTGCAGCGCGGATTGTTGGGCAGAGCATTGATTTCGACTCCCGATGTTCTTGTACTTGACGAACCGTTGAGCTATGTTGACAAGCAATTTGAGCAGCAGATGTATGATATAATCGCTGCAGAGTCTCGCCGTTCAACAATTATTCTCGTGTCTCATGAAATGTCGACGATAGCGTCAATGGCATCGCGCCATATTATTGTTGATCATCGTCTGCACGAATGTTCGGCGGCCCGTCACTATGTGAAGTCGGAATGTGACTAAAGCGATCCGTTCACCTTTTGAATGGGAATATTGATATTATGTTTATCAAATATTCCGCGGGCCCTCGATACAAATTGGTCACATGTACCTTGCCATGATCCTGCTTTATTTTCCGTTGCGTCGACAAGACGGTAGTTTTTGTTATCGTTGTCCGGCGGAACTGTAAAGACGAGAGAATATGCCGCTGTGTCAACCATTGCCTTGCCGGTTGTTGAGTCTCGGGTCAGTTTTACACGCGCCATTGCGCCGCCGCGTGTGTCGTCGGTTTTCATGTTGCTTATAAAATTGCCGAGAGAGTAAACGAGCAGAGTCTTTTTGCCTGACTCGGCATTTACTCTCATCTCCATTGGCTGTATCACGTGGGGATGTCCGCCTATTATCATGTCGACTCCCTTGTCGGTAAGATAGTCGGCCAGTTGTTTTTGGGTCGAGGCTGGCAACAGTTGATATTCATTACCCCAGTGAAGGGCAATCGTTATAATCTCTGCACCTTTGGCTCGTACTGCATCAATGTCACGGGAAATAAGAGCTGTATCGATATAGTCAACAACGGTATTGTCTCTTATCGTGATTCCATTGGTACCATATGTATAATTGAGAAATCCGATATTGAATCCCTTCACATTTTTGATAAACGGCATTATTGAATCGCGGGCGGCTTTATCGCGATAGGTCCCTATGTGGTCAACACCGAGGCTGTCGAGAGCGGCGATGGTTCGTCTTAGCCCCTTGTCACGTCGGTCAAGGGTATGATTGTTGGCTGTAAGAAACATATCAAAGCCGGCATCTTTCAGTGCTGAAGCATATGAATCGGGAGCGCAGAACATTGGATAACCTGAATATGGCGCTCCACCCAACGGAGTTTCAAGATTGACTACAGCATAGTCGGCGCTGCTGATTGCTTCCTTTATTTCGCCAAAGCAGTCGGTATAATCATAGTTTTTGTGGTTGTCCGATGCATTGAGCGCAGCCTGAAGCTGGGCCTCATGTTGCATGGCATCTCCTGCAAAAAGAATAACGGCTTCAGGAGAAGCCGTTGTAAGAATGAGAGCTACGAGAGCCTGGACAAGTTCATGCATGGATTGACCGTTTTAAGCCGGATAAATAACGTGTTTGGCCGCGAGAAGGGTATTGTTCATCAGCGACACGATTGTCATGGGGCCGACACCACCGGGGACCGGCGTGATATAGCCGCAAATTTCCGATACATTTTCAAAATCGACATCACCGGTAAGTTTGAATCCGCTTTTGCGGGTCGAGTCGGGAACACGGGTGGTGCCAACATCGATTATTGTAGCGCCCGGTTTGACCATATCGGCAGTAACAAATTTGGGCTGGCCGAGAGCAGCTATGATGATGTCGGCCTCGCGGCAAACATCTTTGATGTCTTTGGTCGCGCTGTGACATACGGTCACGGTAGCGTCGCCGGGATAACCTTTCTGCATCATGAGAGTGGCAACCGGTTTTCCAACGATATTGCTACGTCCGAGAACGACACATCGGGCTCCTTTGGTCGGGATATTATATCGTTCGAGCAGCATCATTATTCCGGCTGGAGTCGCCGATTTGAAACAGGGGAGTCCTATTGACATGCGTCCCACGTTTATGGGATGAAATCCGTCAACATCTTTCCGGGGATCAATAGCCTCGATAATCTTTTGCTCGTTGATATGTCGCGGTAGAGGAAGCTGGACAATAAATCCGTCAATTTCGGGATTGTTGTTCAGGTCGTCAATTGTTTTAAGAAGTTCTTCTTCGGTTATGGTATCCTCATATCGGAGAGTTGTCGAGTTGAATCCACATTCTTCACAGGCTTTGATTTTGGCTGCTACATAAGTTTCGCTGCCTCCGTCATGACCAACCAGAACTGCGGCAAGGTGGGGGGCTCTCAGGCCTTGAGCCTTCATGTCGTTTACCTCTTTGGCAATTTCCTGTTTAATTTCCTGTGATATTTTCTTTCCGTCAATAAGTTCCATAAATTAAAATCGGGTAATAGGGTTAGTAAGTTTCAATTATCGGCGGCCACGCATCTGGCGCATCATTTTCATTGGGTTGCTCTTGAACTGAGATGCCTGTTTAAGCATTTTTCTTGTTTGTTCAAACTGGGTGAGCAGACGGTTGACCTCCTGAAGTGAAGTACCGGAACCGCGAGCTATGCGCTGACGGCGCGAGCCGTTGATTATAGACGGGTTCTGACGTTCCTGAAGGGTCATTGACCGTATGATAGCTTCGATACCTTTGAAAGCATTATCATCGATGTCAATATCCTTGATGGCTTTGCCTACACCGGGGATCATCGAAGCGAGGTCCTTGAGGTTACCCATTTTCTTGATTTGCTGAATTTGGGCGAGGAAGTCATCAAAGTTAAACTGATCTTTTGAAATTTTGCGCTGAAGTTGTTTGGCATCATCCTCGTTGATGATATTCTGTGCTTTTTCAACAAGGGTCATGATATCGCCCTGACCGAGAATACGGGCGGCCATACGGTCGGGGTGGAACTGATCGATAGCATCGAGTTTCTCTCCTGTTCCGACAAACTTGATAGGTTTGTTGACGACGTTACGGATGGTAAGGGCTGCACCGCCTCGGGTATCACCGTCAAGTTTGGTGAGTACCACGCCGTCAAAGTCGAGACGGTCATTAAATGTCTTGGCTGTATTGACAGCATCCTGACCGGTCATCGAGTCAACCACAAAGAGTGTTTCCTGAGGTTTGATGGCATTCTTGATTGCCTCGATTTCGTTCATCATCTGCTCGTCAACGGCAAGACGGCCGGCTGTGTCGACAATTACAAGGTCAAGATGATTGTTCTTGGCATATGCAATACCGTTTTTAGCAATCTCAACGGGGTTTTTGTTGCCATCTTCGGTGTATACGGGTACGTTGATTTGCTCTCCGAGAACTTTGAGCTGGTCGATAGCGGCGGGACGGTAAACGTCACAGGCCACCAGCAGCGGGCGTTTGCCCTTTTCGCTTTTGAGCTTGCGTGCGAGCTTGCCCGAAAGCGTTGTTTTACCCGAACCCTGTAGACCCGACATCAGGATGACAGTCGGATTGCCCGAAAGATTGACAGGTGCGGTCTCGCCACCCATCAGGGAGGTAAGCTCGTCATGAACAATCTTGAGCATCAGTTCTTTGGGCTTGAGAGCGGTCAGTACGTTTTGACCAATAGCCTTTGTTTTGACAGTGTCGACAAATTGTTTGGCAACCTTGTAGTTGACGTCAGCGTCAATCAGGGCGCGACGCACGTCTTTAAGGGTTTCGGCTACGTTTATTTCAGTGATTTTGCCTTGTCCTTTAAGTATCTGAAGGCTTTTCTCAAGTTTCTCGGTAAGTGATTCAAACATAAGTTATCGGGCTCGTGGTTGAGTTGATTTGATTGTTTTGATAATTTTACAGCTTGTTGGTTGCTGTATCGGGAAAGATAATTGTCGGTTTGAAGGTCTTTGCTTCTTCAAACGGCATTGAGGCATAGCTCATGATAATGACAATGTCACCGGGCTGTACTTTGCGGGCCGCAGCACCGTTAAGACAAATAATACCTGAGCCGCGTTCGCCGGGAATGACATATGTGTCAAGGCGCTCGCCATTGTTATTGTCGACGATGTAAACCCGTTCGCCTGCGATGATATTGGCCGCATCCATTAAATCCTGGTCGATTGTGATGCTGCCTATGTAGTTGAGACAGGCCTGAGTTACCGTCACTCTATGAATTTTTGATTTGAGAACTTCGATGTTCATCATTTCTGTAAATGAAATAGAGTTTAGTTAGTGTATTTAATATTGTCGATGAGACGGACGTCACCGCAGTAAACGGTTATACATCCTACCGGAGTGAGTCGGGTGTCGCTCCAGTTTTCGATGGGTTGCATTGTGAGCGGGTCTACAATCATGTAGTATTCGACCTCCATAAATTCAACCTTGTTGAGAGTGTCGGTTACCATATCGATAGTTTGGGCTACCGTATGATTTTTGGCAAACTCTACACTTTCTTTGAGTGTCTTGTGAATCATAGGCGCTACGGCACGTTGCTCGGGAGTGAGTCTCACGTTGCGGCTGCTCATGGCAAGTCCGTCATCCTCGCGTTTGATTGGACAGTCAATGATTTCGAGATTAAATCCACACAGCTCAACCATTTTGCGAATGACAGCTATCTGCTGGAAGTCTTTTTCTCCAAAATAAGCGCGGTCTGGCGATACCATTTCAAAAAGTTTGCTCACGATCTGAGCTACTCCGTTGAAGTGTCCCGGTCTCATAGCGCCTTCCATTACCTCAGCTACCGGGCCAAGGTCAAATACACGGGTGTCAGGTTCGGGATAGATTTCTTCAACTGACGGGATAAACGCTATATCGACACCGGCGGCTTCGAGTTTGGCACAATCGGCTTCCTCAGTCCTGGGATAGGTTTGCAGGTCGGTGGGGTTGTTAAACTGGGTGGGGTTGACAAAAACACTGACAACGACAATGTCATTTTCACGTCGGGCGCGTTCGATAAGCGAAACATGGCCGGCATGAAGAGCTCCCATTGTCGGTACAAGTCCTATTTTTGACCCGCGAGCTTTGGCTTGTGCGGTTGCTTGCTTTAGCTCTTTTACTGTTCTGATTATTTCCATTTTGTGTATGGTAAATTATCTTGTTCCTGTTTTACGGGTGCAAAGGTATAAAATTATTGACAATTAACAATTACAAGTAGTAAAGTTTATATGAAAATGTCTACATTTGAACTCGCTTTCAGCAATGTATTTTTGACAAAATAATCAAT
>JAIDNJ010000186.1 GCA_029063895.1 Muribaculaceae bacterium
CAATTGTATAATCCGCTCGAAATATACATATAGGCGAGTTTTTAGGCGTACACCATTTTAGGGAGTATTTTAAATGATGTGAGCTATATTAAATATAAGGTGTTCACTCTTACCGGGCGTGATACAAGCTTGACATTGAATAACCCTCTAAAAGTGCAGTATGAGCCTTGTTTTTACAAAAAGTTGTCGGTTTATAAGTGTATATGTGAGCTTGGAGCGGCGGTTTGTATTGTGCGGGCGGTTCTCTTTTTCACTTGCATTCTTGTTGTGAATATGCTATAATGGAAATCGGAAAGAAGGTGTTATAATGCCGATAAACAAGATTGACAAAAAGAAAAACGGCTTGCAAGGCTATCGAGTGAGGATCAATTATACGGATATGAACGGAAACCCGCGACAAGTTGAGCGCACCGCTTACGGGCTTGCTGAAGCTAATGTGCTTGAAAAACAACTTGTTGCAGAGTTCAAGGACAAGCAGACTATTGTTGTACGTAAAACTATTCAAGAGCTTTTTAATGAATATGAGGTGTATCATGCACACGAAACGCGCCAATCGTCCCACAACAAGGCTATGCAGATAGTGAGGACACACGTCTTGCCAGCTATGGCAGAGTGTAGGCTTGATAGACTGTCTAAAGAACGTTTAGCAGAGTGGAAAAATGGCATTGCCGCTCAAGACTTGTCAATAGTAACCAAGAAGAACATTTACCAAGCGTTCAACTCAATGCTCAACTATGCGGTAAAACTGGACTACCTAACTAAAAATCCGCTCTCCGCTCTGGGAACGTTCAAGGACGCTAATCGCTTTGACCAACCCGCCGAAAAGCTGCACTACTACACAGCGGAGCAATTCATTGATTTCTTAGCGGTCGCAAAAGAGAACGCGCACAGCGTTAGCGATTGGGGATATTACGTTTTCTTCGCAATGTCATTCTACTTGGGTACAAGAAAAGGTGAGGCTAATGCGCTAAAATGGTCGGACATTGAGGGGAACATTATTCATATAAGGCGAAGTATTACGCAAAAAATCAAGGGCAAGGACATAGTAGAAACGCCGCCCAAAAATCCGAGCAGGAATATTCTCAATCCCGAGTCAGAACTAGCATCGGGCTGACGGTCGGGCAACGGATAACCCACCGGAGTCCACATGGCGTCATCGGCCCTGTCGGCCGTCGGCACTACCTTGACCGGCAACTGACGCCCGGTCGCAGCCACTTCATGATTTGCATCATTGACAGGCACGACAACCGTTTCAAGCGCAAACGGCACGCTTCGCGGAGGCATACATTTTGAATTGTTACATACCTGAAAATCGACTCTGGCGTCAAATTTGGTATCGGCCCCCTCGGTAAACGTGAACGGCACGATAAAAGTCACCTCGTTTTCCCAGTAGTTGAGTCGCAGATGAAACACCATATCGACACCCGTATCGGGCTGTCGCGACGGAACTGCCTCGCCAAAGAAAATGCCTCGCGCGTTTGAAAACGAAAACGATGTCGGCGTCGGGCCATCTTCGGGCATGTTCAGTCCGTAAAGATGCCAACCCTGGCTGATGCGGGCATTAAAGACTACATTTCCCTGATTAGGTGCAGTCATGTCGACATGAGCACTCCACTCCACAGGGTCGGCGGCGCGTGATGACATCACCGCCATTGACAGCACTACCGCTATTATCAAGGAAATATATCGATACATATTTTATATAGTTTAATGTTATTTCAATTATCAGTCTTCCGAGTAGTGACGGAGCACACGACGGTAGGAATTGAATATCTTTGACTTGGATACAAATCCCACATAACGGCCCTCCTCGACCACGGGTAGATTCCATGCCCCCGTATCGTCAAACGTCTTCATGACACTGTCCATCGACTGCCCCACCTCGATTTTGCCGGGAGGCGCACTCATAAATTTCTCGACATACATTTTTTTATAGAGGTCGGGGCGGAACATGATGTTGCGTATGTCATCGAGAAGCACGATGCCGAGCAACACCCCGTTTTCGTTAATCACCGGGAAAAGGTTTCGGTTACTCTTTGAAATGACGTTGACCATTTCCTTGAGATTCATCTCGGGGCGCACGGTCATGAAATCACGCTCGATGACACTGTCCATTTTCAACAGCGTCAGCACGGCCTTGTCCTTGTGGTGAGTGATCAGCTCGCCGCGACGCGCCAGTCGCATGGTATAAATACTGTATGGCTCAAAAAACTTGATGGTACCGTAAGATATTGTCGAGACAATCAGCAGCGGCAAAAACAGGTCATAACCGCCGGTCATCTCGGCCGTGAGGAAGATTGCCATGAGCGGAGCATGCATGACACCGCTCATAACGCCCGCCATACCCATCAGGGCAAAGTTTTTTAACGACAGATTAAGATCGGGCCAAACAAAGTTGAACAGGAAGGCAAAGAAAAATCCGGCCATACACCCCACATAAAGTGACGGGGCAAACGTACCGCCTATACCGCCGGCTCCGGTGGTAGCCGACGTTGCAAACGCCTTGAGCAAAATGATACAGCCTATAAAGAGAAGGATAAACCAGGTGTGAGACCCGTCGGAATAAAATATAGAGCTGTTGACAATCGACGACGGTTCACCTCCGAGCAATTCGTTTATAGAGCTGTACCCCTCGCCATAGAGCGGCGGGAAAAGGAACACAAGACCGGCTATGAGGATGCCGCCGATAAGTGTTTTTTTCCACTGGGTCTTGAGCGTTTTGCCAAAAAAGCTCTCCATTCTGAGCATAACGCGGGTAAAATAGAGCGAGACAGCCCCGCAGAACAGTCCGAGCAAAATAGCATAGGGGATGCGCGATGTCAAGAAATCCTCGCTCTGTATAAAAAGAAACTCCACATCATAGCCTGTAAAAATATAGGCTATCGTGGCGGCGGTTATCGACGATATGAGCAAAGGCATCACCGACACTGTGGTCAGGTCGATCATCAGCACCTCAAGAGTGAAAAGCATCCCCGCGATCGGAGCCTTGAAAATACCGGCGATACCGGCGGCGGCGCCACACCCTACAAGAATCATGAGGATGCGCGGTGACAGGCGGAACAGCTGTCCTATGTTTGAGCCGATAGCCGCTCCGGTCGCCACGATAGGACCCTCGGCTCCGACCGAACCGCCAAAGCCGATCGTGACCGAACTCGCGATGAGAGACGAATACATGTTGTGAGGTTTCAGCCGGCTCTTGTTCTGGCTGATCGCATAGAGCACTCGCGTGACACCGTGAGAGATATTATCCCTGATTACATATTTTACATACAATACCGAAATGAGAATGCCTATGACCGGATAAACGAGGAAAATATAGTTTCCCTCGGTTTGGGCGACATGAGCTGTCAATGCCGACGATATGAGATGAATCAGCGTTTTGAGCAGTAGAGCCGCAAAACCGCCGACTATACCCACCACGAGCGCGAGGATGACAACAAAGGTTTTTTCCTTGATGTGGTGCTCACGCCAAAAAACAACCTTCTGCCACCATGCGGTATAAAGCAGATGATGGTGTCGGGGTTCGTTTACAGTCGGTTCGTTTGTCATATAGTGTTAATATCGGGAATATCGTTTGATTATGAATTTAAATGATTACACCGGCCAAAAAAGGAACGATTACGGTCTGATGATGCTGACCGTACCGTCACTGCCCAGCTTGATGACACTCGACGGCAAAGCCTCTATAACCTCGTCACGACGTGACTCCATAACATAGTCCACGGCCGATTTTATTTCGTCAGAGATATCGGAAAATGACGGTGCCGACGGACAGCCGCTGATGTTGGCCGATGTCGATACAAGCGGACGACGGAGCGCCCGGCAAAGCCCTGCCGAAACAGCCTCGGAGGTGATACGGACAGCCACGCTGCCATCCTCGGCGAGCAATTCGGGAGCGAGATTGATACCTTTGTCATAGAC
>JAIDNJ010000187.1 GCA_029063895.1 Muribaculaceae bacterium
GTAGTAAGGGTATGGTAAAATTCCACACCTTTTTCCACACCCCCAAATCTTGCACTTTCCGCCCCATAAACCTTATCTTTGCAAAAACCAATAAAACTGATATGTTATGACACAATTCATCTCACATCTCGCAATCTTTTTAATTCTGTTTACAACCCCCTCTTTCTGCTTTGCTTCGACTGATGATGACGAAGACGAAAGCATCGAGGTTATTGTAACTGATGAAATTCTAACAAAAGAGGATCCGGATAATAACGGTCGCCGCACAGCTCCACGCCCAATCCACATCACTATCAGCACCACCGATGGTGTCTCGATTCCCAATGTAGACAAAAGCGAGGTTAGTTCTTACGAGATTTATGACAACGACGGCTACTGTTTGGCATCTTATATCAACGACAAAGATTTTGCAAGGCATATCTTCTCTACAGACGGCATTCTCCAAATCAAACTCCTTATGAAGGATCGTCTACTTATTGGGTGGATATAATATAAAGCAATCAAAATAACAAATATTTATAGCTAACTTTAAAGAATATGAAAAGAGTATTAATAGTTTTTTTTGCGGCAATGTCTATAGTCATTACGCATGCTGTAACAATTAACTTTTCTTGTGGGAAAAGTATGGAGGTTTCTCCTGAAGTGTTAGAGTATTACCAATCTCGCGGTAAATTGCAATGGTATATTGATGGTATGGATGACGCCGTTTGCGCTCAAGAGGAAAAAGATAAAGATGATGATAGCGATCCATTACCCTAAATTATGCGTCGTGTATTTCTTTTAACTATATTGCTTGTTACTTTTACCTGTTGGGGCAAGAGTAACAAGGTTGATATGGAATATTTTCCGGTTGACAAGGCTCGCTATAAAGCCGTATATTCTTTAAATTTTATAGAGGACACAGTAAAACGAAAAATTAAAAGCACTCTTGCAACACTACTTATCGGTGATTCGGTCGTTGTATATGCCGATAAACATCTTATTGATAGCGATTCAGTTGGATATACCTATCCTATTACTCACAATGGAGCCAAAGTTCCGGCGATGGCCTTAGTCTCATATATGACCGGGGTAAAACTGCACCATTATATTTATAAAAATTATCCTTCAGATAATAAGCAAACTTTCAGATGCAATTTTATTGATAATAACAGCTACACCGAATCAATTCCAACTCAGGAATGGACTGAAACAGGCCGGACAAAGGAAATCCAAGGGCTGACTTGCAAGGAAGCGATCTGCAGTTTCCGAGGTCGCGATTATGTCGCTTATTATAGTCCTGATATACCCTTGCGCTACGGACCCGATGTGTTCGGTGGTCTGCCGGGACTTATCATGGAGTTGCAAGACGGGAACTCGGAATATATCTGGAGTCTTCAAGGTTTTGAAACATGCGACTACGTGCATGTCATCACAATCAACCGTAAAGACTTGAAAGAGTTGTCACGCGACAAGTATCGCGAGGTTGAGCAAAAATTCCGTAATAATCCGTGGATGATGAATCCCGACGACCCTATGCTGAAGAAATTCAAGCCAAAGCCCTACAATCCGGTAGAAAAGTATTGATATGTTCTACTGTTTTGAAAATAATTGGGGTGCCCGGTCAAAATCTATCCTCTTATAGCAGTACTCTAAATATCGCGTACCTACCCTAATCAATTAAACCACAATCTATTGGCACGTAAGGATGGCGACTTACCGTTAATCAACCACTACGTGCCGAAGGCACGTCCCTACAATACCCCGAACCGGTTGTCAATAGATCGTAGAGGCGAGGTCGACTCTATATTTTGTGGTGATGTGTTACCGACAGCTCGCAAAGGCTCGCAATCGGTTAACGATAAATCGCCGATAAACCGACTCCACGTCCAATTTCCCCGGGTGCTTAATTTGCAGAACTATGCCTAAGCTTGTTATTGGTCTCCGACCAATTTTTTAATTACATCGTGTCCCTACATTAATCAGCTGACAATGCAAAACTATCAAAAGATAGAATAAACCGTTGATTTCGGGCCTTATTTTCATGCATGGGCAATCTCAGCGCGTTACTATTATTTTTGGTTTTTAGTAAAAAAATTGTATTTTTGCAATTTAATAATCAAAACCGAAAATCATGACAGAAGAAACACAAAAACAGCTTGCCAAAGACCCCGACGGGCTGCAAACTTATGAATATATTGCCAATCACATTGATACATGTGACGAAGAACTACGTTTTTTAATCGATAATATGTGTGGCGTGGACCAAACCGGCCAGTTTTTGGTGAGTACAGCCCGCTATCTCAATGCTATCGACCCCGTTCATTATCGTCAATCTATTGACCGTCTAATCGCCGAAGCTATCGAGCGTGACCGCGAACACCGCTACATTGCTGCGCTTCTTCCCGATATATGGGGTACCGACTATGCCGACAGGGTTGACGAGCTTAACAAAACCGACAATAACTTCCGCCGCATCTACAAACGTGTTTATCCGTCGGGATTTTAAACTCAATTAAACCGCAGACCAGTGAAAAAGATTATAACAACCGCCCTTATCGCAATAATGGCTGTCATCATTGCCGGGGCTAAAAATAAATCAGATATGACACAGAACAACAACGGTGATGTTATCGCCGATATCAAAACCTCGATGGGCGACATTAAGGTCAAGCTCTTCGGACAGACTCCGCTCCATCGCGACAACTTTGTCAAGCTTGCCAAAGAAGGATATTATGACGGAGTGCTTTTTCACCGCGTAATCGACAATTTCATGGTACAGACCGGTGATGGCAATTCGCGCGAGGCTTCTAAGGACAAGATGCTCGGCGGAGGTGATCCCGGATATACCATCGAGGCTGAAATACGCTATCCCGAGCTCTACCACAAACGTGGAGTGCTTGCAGCGGCCCGTACCGCCGACTCGGTCAATCCCGAGAAACGTTCGTCAGGTTCACAATTTTACATCGTGACCGGCAAAACCTTTAATGACTCTACTCTCGCCCAGATAGAGAAACGCCACCAGACCACCATGTTGCAGAACATTTTCAACCGTCTTCAGGTCGAGAATCGCGACTCAATCATGGCACTCAGACGCAACCGCGACCGCGAGGGTCTTGACAAGCTGCGCGACTCTCTTGTCGCTCAGGCCGAAGCCGAGTATGCCAAAGCTCCTTTCAAAATTCCCGAAGACCAGCGTCAGGCCTACAAAGAACAAGGTGGCACCCCTCACCTTGACGGCGACTATACCGTTTTTGGCGAGGTGATCGAGGGAATGGATGTCGTTGACAAAATCCAGAAAGCCGAAACCGACCGCAACGACCGCCCGCTCGAGGACATACGCATCCTGTCGGTGAAAATCGAAAAATGAGAGTCGACAAACTGACCCTTTCCAACGGCATGAGGGTCGTGACCCGTCACGACCCGTCGACAGCGATGGCGGCGGTCAATATCCTGCATGATGTAGGGGCCCGCGACGAGAGTCCCGAGCTCACCGGCATGGCCCATCTTTTTGAACATCTCATGTTCGGAGGGTCGGCCAATGCGCCCGATTTTGATGCGGCATTGGAACAAGCCGGTGGCATGAGCAACGCATGGACAAGCAACGATTTCACCAATTTTTATGACATCTTGCCGGCCCATAATATCGAGACCGCTTTCTGGCTTGAAAGTGATCGAATGGCCGTGCCTGGATTTACCCAAGTAAAACTTGACAACCAGAAAAGCGTCGTAATCGAGGAGTTCAAACAAACGTGCCTCAACAAGCCTTATGGCGACACGATGCACAAGCTGCGTGCCCTCGCCTACAAGGTGCATCCCTATCGCTGGCCAACCATAGGACTCACCACCGACGATATCGAAAAAGTATCGCTCGACGATGTCAAATCATTCTTTGCCAAACACTATGGCCCCGAGCGCACAGTGCTGTCGGTAGTAGGGAATGTAGATAGCGACACCGTTTTCAGGCTGGCCGAGAAATGGTTTGGAGACATCGAGGCGCGTCCCGGATATGTACGCGACCTCCCGGTCGAACCATTACCCGAGGGCCCACGTCAGATGACCGACAAAAGCGATATTCCGGCCAATATGTTTCACATCGTCTTCCCGATGGGTGGATATCATGATGCCGACTACCGCGGAGCCGACTTGCTCACCGACATACTCGCGTCGGGCAACTCATCGCGCTTTTACCGTAATCTGTTGATGAAAAGCGGAGTATTCAGCTCGGTAGATGCATGTATATTGGGGTCGGAAGATCCCGGTATGCTACACGTCACAGCCACAATGACCGACAACTCGGCCGAAACTCTCGCCCGCGGCGAGCGACTTGTCAAAGACGAGCTCAACCGGTTGGTTGAAAACGGTGTGACTCCCGATGAAGTGAAACGAGCCGTCAACCGATATGCAAGCGACAACACGTTTGGCGAAATCAGTTATGGTGTCGCCGCCCAGAATCTCGCTTTTGCCGAGCTTCACGGCGAACTGCCCGGTGAAAATCTCAACGCCTACCGACAACTCACTGCCGACGATGTCAACCGTGCCGCCCGAGCGATAATCGACTTTGAAAAAAGCTCGACTCTCATCCGCGAGGCCAAATGAAACCGGGTAACACCAGTAAAATCAACCTTTTAATACTCGTAACTATTGTCATGGCGGCAATGGTCGCGACTCAATCGTGTTCGGTCAAAAAAAACACGGCGGCCACGCGCCGCTATCATGCTTTTGTCACCCGATATAACGTGCTCTATAACGGAGAGTCACACTATGACGAAGCGGTCAGGCAAATGACCGAATCGTTTGAGGATGACTATACCCTGCCCATACCGCCACATCCGGCCGACGCATATCTTAACTCGGGCACCCGACCGTCGGGAAATTTCAACTATTCCATTGAAAAAGCGCAGAAGGCTATCGGATTACACTCCATCACCCGACGTCCGCGAGGCAAGGCCGGTCACCGCCGTGACCCGGTCTATCGTGCATGGATGAGCCGCAAGGAATATAATCCGGTAATCGACCGGGCATGGCTGCTGCTTGGCAATTCATACTACATGAGTGGCCGATATGATGACGCTGCTATTGTTTTCGGAGCTGCCGAGACCAGGTTTTCCCATAACAAGGAGATGGTGGCTTTGTGCCGCATAATGCAGGCACGATGTCGTGCCGACATGGGACGCACCCTGGAAGCCTCAATGCTGCTCGACAGGGTAAGAGAAAAAAATCTTACCAACCGACACTTGAGATACCTCTACTTTTTGACCGCGGCCATCATTGACGGCAATCGCGCAAATTACAGTGCGGCATCATCGATGGCTGTCAAAGCCGCTCTCAATGCGCCCGATAGCGACGCAGCATCACGACTCCGCTATCTGGCTGCACAGTTAAGCGAACTCGGTGGTGACAACACAACTGCTGCAACCCTCTTTGGCGATGTAGCACACGGGCGCGGATTCAATCAGTCGCGCAAACTCAACAGCATAATGGAAGAAGCCAGGCTCACCCCCGGCTTGTCGCTCAACGACCGGCTGAAACCATTGAAACGGCTCGCTTCGCGCAGCAGTAACAAACGCTACCTCGACCGCATTTTCAACACGATGGGCGACATTCAACTCGCTCACGGTGACACTGCCGGTGCGACCGCTTCATTTCAAAAAGTAATAAGCCTTGACGGTGCCGACCCGTTCTATCAGGGAAAAGCGTCGTTGTCGGCTGCATTGCTAAAACTCAAGATATCGGACTACAGCGGTGCGCGTGGTCCACTTGCAAACGCTGTCATGCTTCTGCCCGACAATTATGACGGACTCGATACGCTCAGACAGATGTCTGACATTCTTGACCGTCTCGGTGACCTTGAAAACTCGATACGCACTACCGACTCGTTGCTTTATGTCGCCTCTTTACCCGAACGAGAGAGAGACCGCATTATTGCCGACCGCATCAAATCACTCAGGCACAATCAATCATCAGAACCTCGTGAAACCCAATCGGCCGGTGCTGTAACAATGCTTACCGGAGAGCCTACCGAAATAATGCCGTCCATGTCTGGCGACAATTCATGGTACTTTTACAACCGCACGGCGGTTGAGGCCGGGCGGAGTGATTTCAAGCGGCGATGGGGAGCCCGTAAACTTGAAGATGACTGGCGACGGAGCGTAAAAACTACAGTCGGGCGACCCGACGACGAACTATTTACCGCCAATGCCGATGAGCCGGAGAAACCTGATGGAACCACACCCGACGACCCGCTCACGCCCGGCTATCATCTTGCCAGACTGCCTTTGTCGCCCCAAAGTCAAGCCGCAGCTATCAGGTTGATTGAACAAAATATGCTCGATTACGGTATGACCGTTGTCAACGAGCTTCATGACCCCGAGAAAGCCGAGCAGGTTTTTGACTCACTCTTTACCCGCTTTCCCGACAACCCATCGCGCCCCGACATCTATATGGCAATGCTCCGCGCTTTTGCCCTAAAGGGATCAATAGCTCAGGCTCACCGCTACCGGTTGAAAATGGCCGATGAATTTAGCGACACCCCTGAAGGTAAAGCAATGGCCAATCAGCAATATATCAGAAACCTTATGACCTCGGTCAGCTCTCAGGAAGATACCTATCGCCACGCCTATCAGGCCTATCTTGACGGCATGAATTCAATCGTCCATCAACTGGCCGACAGCACGCTTGACATTCAGCCCGACGGACACCTGGCGCCCAAATTTCTCTTTCTCGACGCCATGGCCTACGCAGCCGAGAAAGACCGTGACGGTTTTAACCGCCGTCTTTCACGATTGGTCTCTGCATTTCCCGATGCCGATGTTTCACCGCTGGCAGCCGACTATCTTGACGGTCTACGTGAAGGGCGAGAACTTACCGGCGGAATTGTGAAGACAGTTCAACCCGAGATAACCGAAACCGACTGTGACCCGACGTCCGACGACTATCCGATTGCCAAGCCTCAGACGCTCGAGTTTGACTTTGCCTCCGATGTACCCCACGCTGTCGCTGTGACACTCGACAGCACGGCAGTCAATATCAATAAACTGATTTTTGAAATCGCGCGATTCAACTTCGCTACATTTGACACCCGCGACTTTGACATCTTGCCAATCAATATGCCCGAGGGAAAATCGCTGGCGATAGCCCGGTTTGACGACTATGATGATGCGCTCGATTACATTTCAAAATTTTCGCGCGTCAATCGGCAGCTCATGTCGGTCGTGC
>JAIDNJ010000188.1 GCA_029063895.1 Muribaculaceae bacterium
GGCGAGTTCTTCGGGTGAAAAACCACCTGTATTGGCGATAGCGGTGTAAACGTCATAGCCACAGTCTTCAGTAAGATATTTTACCGAGAAGGAGGTGTCGAGACCTCCGCTGAACGCGAGAACAACTTTTTTTCTTTCCATATATATAATTGATATTTTTTACTGATGATTTAAAATGATAAATTTGATGTCAACAAGATTTATTACTTGTCGGTTTGCGCGTTGTTGGCGATGTGGTGATAAGACTCGGCCGGGTCATAAAGCAGACCGGTACAGAGGCATTTGTGTCCGCCGTTGCGCTGGAGGATGTCATAGTTTACACAGCTTTCACATCCGCGCCAAAAGGCTTCGTCGTCAGTGAGCTCGTCAAAAGTGACGGGTCGGTATCCGAGCTCAAAGTTGAGCTTCAGGACTGCGGCGCCGGTAGTCAGAGAGAAAATCTTGGCATTGGGAAATCGTTCGCGCGAGAGCTTGAATATATTTTGTTTGATTTTCTTGGCCAATCCAATACCACGGAACTCATCGGCCACGATAAGACCAGAATTGGCAACAAACGCTTTGTTGCTCCATGATTCGATATAGCTGAATCCGGCAAATCTACCATCTTTGGTGAGAGCGATGATGGCTTTACGTTCGTGCATTTTTTTTGTAACATATTCGGGCGAACGTTTTGCGATACCGGTACCGCGGACTTTTGCCGCACGGTTAATAGTGTCGAGAATCTCGTCAACGTATTTGACGTGTTCGGGACCGGCAACAATGACTTCGATTTCGTTAATATCGTGCATTCTAAATAAAATAAACGTTTACGTTAGAAATTGTAATTGTATAAGGAAACAGAAAAATGGAGAAAAAGACATGAGGGACTTCAACCGCTTACCATGTCATGCAGTGTAATATTAAAAGTGACGCCGAGGCGTCATCGGAGTCGTCGGGTCAGGTTTGTCTCAATAGAAGTATCGGTCGTAATGGCATCGGGAATCAACTCCATGAGCAGCCTGATAATCTGTTCACGCGAGAGTTTCTCATCGATGACAACAAGAAGGGTGTCGGTTCCGGGAATGGTACCGAGAATTTCAGGAAATCGGAGCATATCAATGTCGTAAGCGAGAGCTCCGGCACATCCGTTTCGGGTCTTGATGACAACGAGATTGTTTGAAATAGAGAAAGACAATATGTCCTGATTGGGCTGAGCCTGATTGCCGATATGGCTTGAAACATATTTAGAGACTTCGGGCCGGGAGATTGCTGTTGGAGTGTTGTAGACTTTATAACGGAATCCGCCGGTAGGAAGAGAGACTTTAGTAGCACGCAGTTTTCTGAGGTCGCGCGATAGTGTCGCCTGGGTCACATTTATGCCCTGGCGTTTCAGAATTTTCAACAGCGTCTCCTGGCTGTCGACAATTTCTGAGTTTAAAATCTCAGCGATGAGGGGTAATCGTGCGATCTTTTGTTTCATGGCGCAAAAGTAATAAAAAAAATCAAAATAACGGGTAGATTATAGAATTTTTATTACATATTTGTTTCTGTTGGGTAAATTTTTGTCGGTGTAATTGATAATTATGCAGTTTTTAGGTGAAAAAAGTTATGGTGTGCCAATTTATTTGACACACCATCATTCATACAATATATTCATGTTGGACGCGAAATATCGCATCTTCAAGATTTTGACATATCTCCACGTTGATATGTCGGTTTTTGTCGTGGGTAGAGTTTATTTCTGATTAAAAGCTGAAGCCTATACCGAGAGACGGAATCAGGGCCGATACTTTATAGTCGGCGGTGAAAGTCTGGGTTTGACCTGTAATCAGATTTTTGTAGGAGCACGATGCGTTGTCACATCCGAGACCGGCAACATAGAGGAATGATAAATCAACCGAGAGATTTTTGACAGGACGGAACGAAAGACCGCAAGAGGGTTCGATTTTAGTCATACCGGGAGTCTCGGGATTGTAAATGTCGGTGCGCATCGGAGCGGTATCAATCATTAGACCGGCACGCAGGTCAAGACGGTTGGTGAGAGCATACTGGGCTCCGAGGTGATAGGTAAATGAGTTTTTGTAATTCTTCTCAAGATTCTGGTTGTAGGGAGTGAGTTGTTCGCTGAGAAATTCGATATCGAGTTTCTTGTATGCGCTCCAGAATGACAGCTGCAGGTCAGCAGCGAGGGTAAGACGGTCGACAGGTTTGAACGATGCACCGAGATTGAGCACTCCTACACAAGGCATCTGAGCCTTGAAGTTGGCCTGGTCGAGAATGTTGAGCTGGCTTTCGAGCAACTGTTTTGCGACTTCGTTGACAAATGAAACGCTTGCAAGACCGGCTTTGACCTTCATGTTCATCTTTGAACGGTAAGACGCACCAACGGTCCATTTGTCGGTGATGCGGTACATTGCACCGACGTTGACACCGACAGCCACCGATGCGGTTCCGTTGAGATTGATTGAAGCGGGAACAGTCGAACCAAAACGGAATGTCGACTGAGGCATCATGGCAGCCATAAGCGCGTCGATAGTAGCACCGTCGACAAGACCTTTGTTGAGGTCAACGCTACCCCATGTGAGCATGAGGCCGGCACCAACCGAAAGACGGTCGGTGATTTTCCATGAAACGGTAGGCTGTAGAGTAAAAGTCTGGAGCTTGCATGACTGGTTGAGCAGTGCGCCCGGCCAGTTTTCAGTCCAGTTGATGTTGCTGCCATAAGGGGTATAGAACGAGATGCCGGCTTTCAGATTGTCATATATTGAAAAACCGAGGTTGGCGCTCAGTGGAGTTGATGCTGTGTTATCGGTTTCATATTTATGACCCTCGTATGTGGCATGACCGGTAGCAAAAATTCCGGTAAAAGAACCGGTAAAATCAATAGCTTTATCCATAAAAGCCATACCGGCGGGATTGAAAATCATGCTTTCGGAGTTGAGCATGAGGGCGGTACCGGTGTGTCCCATACCGTTTTGACGGGCACTGAGGGTGTTGACCTGATAGCCTTCGGCTGAAACCGACATTGCTGATGCGACCATAATGGCCGCTAAAATTGATTTTTTCATATAATAATATTAAAGGAGAAAAGGATGGCAAACGGCTTGGCCGGCAATCCAATCTAGGTTAAACGGTGCAAAGTTAATGAAATTATTCTGTTTTACCTAAAAATTGGTAGATTTTCGTATAATGGAAACATTTGGCGATCACCCGACTCCTTATTTAA
>JAIDNJ010000189.1 GCA_029063895.1 Muribaculaceae bacterium
TCGCGTGTATTTTTACGGACAACATACCATGGGCCACCGCTAAGTCCGAGACCTTTGCGCTGTCCTATTGTATGAACACAATAACCGTGGTGCGTACCGATTTTACGTCCTGTTTCAATCTCGACAATCGGTCCGGTTTTCTCGCCAAGGTGTCGCTTAATAAAATCGTTATAATTGATTTTACCGAGGAAACAGATTCCTTGACTGTCACGGCGGAATGCGTTTGGTAAGTTTGCCTCAACTGCCCGACGGCGCACTTCGGCCTTGGGGAGGTCCCCGATGGGAAACAGAAGATGGGTGAGCTGGTCATACGAAATCTGAGCCAGAAAATCGGTCTGATCCTTGACAAGGTCTACACCGGTCGAGAGATATTCTATACCGTCAACGGTGGTTTTGGTAGCATAATGACCGGTAGCCGTGCGGTCAAATTCATGGCCCCAACGTTTCTCAAAAAAACCGAACTTTATCATCTTGTTACACATCACGTCGGGGTTGGGTGTAAGACCCATTTTCACCGTGTCGAGCGCATACTGCATCACGTTGTCCCAGTATTCCTGATGTAACGATACCACGTCAAAAGGCAGGTTGTAACGACGTGCTATCAGCGAACACATCTCGATATCCTCATCGGCCGAGCAATCACCCTCGCCATTGTCCATACCAATTCTGATATAGAACAGATGAAGGTCATGGCCCTGCTCAAGGAGTCTGAGCACACTGACAGCACTGTCAACTCCGCCCGATATTAAAACTGCTACTCTCATTTCACTCAGCTTTGGCCCTGGGCTGTCTTACACTCTGGTTCAATACCTGAAGCATATTGATGAGACGGTCTTTATCGAGGGTCTTTGATAAAATTTTGTGTGTATCGGTAAGGTAAACGATTACCGGCGGAGTAGACAGGTCAAAGATATCGCCTACTGTTTTTGACGATCCAACTGTCCATGTCGACGGCAGGTCGGAAGCCTTTGCAATCCATTCGGCATCGGGTGTACCGGGATATATATTGAGAATCGTCAGATATCCTTTCTCAATCAACTGCTTGAGATTGTAGTCGGCACTCAGACGCACCTGCAACAGGTGGCTCGAATCTTTTTCAGGGTCTTCAAAAAAGAGAATCACACGTTGGCCGGCAAGATCTGACAGTTTACCCTTTGACCCGTCAAGACGTGTAAATTCAAAATCGGGTGCAATCATCCCTTCCTGAGTACCACCGAGGATTCGTGCCTCGCGTATAAACGCTTTGCGGTCGGCCTCAGGAATTTTCTTGCAGTCGGCAACAGCCTTGGCAAACGGATAATATAACTGCTCGCTGTAGATGTCACATGTATCTGACTGAAGGACAGCGCGGGCGATGTTTCCGAGAACAAGCAGGTTGCGGGGATTTTCTTTTTCAACCCCTTTGATGAGATTGTTAATTGAAGTCATCACTGTATCAACCTGGGCATGAGCAGCCACCGAAATATAGTCGGCAAAAGCGCCTCTGAGACGTTCGTGTGACGAAAAAGCCGATTTCAGGTTACAGTTATCCCAGAAATGCTCGGTCATGTAGTTACATTTCTCATAAAAAGTTTCGAGCGACTCGGGTGGCGTGAGATATAGAAAATAGTTTTGTGGAGTGTTGCTCTGTGCTTTAATCGAAAAAGCCATTGCAGCCGTCAGCAATATAAATGAAATAATGCGGTTCATATATTGTCAATTCCTTTTTTTCGCGTTAATACTATATTAAAATACAAAATTAGTCATTATGGCTGGAAAATTCAAGACGATTAAACAATTTTAAGATGAACAACAACCTTAAACGCTCTCCGATTGCCATGAATGAACCTTTTAACCGATAATGATGTTTATATTACAGAAAACATTATTAACATCACGTTTAAATTCAGAATATTATGAAACGCATTATTAAGAAATTAACAACTACATTCCGCGAAGGCGCATCACTCCTCTACCTTTCAGAACTTGAGCGATAAGCCTTCGCTTTTTTATTGAAAATATTTCATCACCGGCTTTAAAAACGGAGACAGTTCCTTATCAAACATTTTGATGCCATAACGTGTCTCAGCCATATACTTTTCATAACCCATAACAACAAGGCTTCGGCGCGCACGCGTCAGCGCCACATATAGTTTGCGGGCATCTTCCATCCGATCGGCTTCGGTCTCTGACATAAAGAATGGGTATGTTCCGTCGACAGCACCAAAAATCACGACATTGTCAAATTCAAGACCTTTGGCCTTGTGAACCGTTGTTATAAATATATTCTCATCGACAATATCGCCGTCACAGAGGTCGGCTTCGCGGAACGTATTGAGATCGGCACCGATTAAATCAAGACGTTCGCGTAGAGTTGCATCCGTTTCTTTGAATCGACTGTCAAAAAATTTTACCACATATCGCAGCTTGTCCATCGGTTCGGCTATTATTTTTCGCTTGGCAAAATCGTTATAGGCTCGCATCAGCTCGGTCGAAAGCGGATTGGAAGACGGAGCGCCATATAGACGCTCTACCGCCTTACGATAAGTTTCAGCATAAACATCGTGGAACTTACGACGGAAATCGGCCGCATTGTAAAGTAACTCTTCATGTCGCGCTCTCACCTCACGATTGAAATATGATACAAAGAAATCGGCCACCGACTTTGTGGCGACTATATCATCATCGGCCAGATGTGAATTTTCGCCTTCAAGTTCAAATGCCGTAAGAAGGTCCTTGAGTTTATAGCTGAACAAACGGGGGAATAGCAGGCGGGCTACCTTAAGCGTGTCAAAACGGCGTGGATTGGTAACAGTCAAGTCACATTCGGGA
>JAIDNJ010000019.1 GCA_029063895.1 Muribaculaceae bacterium
ATATATAAAAGAATCTTAACGATAATAAAAATGATTATTACTGAAAAAAATCAGTAATAAAACAGACAACATTAAAAAACTTTCGTTAATTTTGCAGAACGATAGGATAGCACCTGAGTGCTCCCCAATGCAATTTCTAATTTAATAATATAATTAAAACGATTATGTCAAAAGTTACAGTAGTGGGCGCCGGCAACGTAGGCGCAACATGTGCAAATGTACTGGTAACCTCACAGATTGCCGACGAAGTAGTTCTTCTCGATATCAAAGAAGGTGTTTCTGAAGGTAAAGCAATGGACATCATGCAGACCGCCAATATCCTCGGTCTCGAAAGCCGCCTTACCGGTGTTACCAACGACTATGAAAAAACCAACAATAGCGATGTAGTTGTAATTACTTCAGGTATTCCCCGCAAACCCGGTATGACCCGCGAAGAACTTATCGGTGTTAACGCCGGTATTGTTAAATCGGTTTGTGAGAATGTTCTTAAACACTCACCCAACGCTGTAATCGTTTGTGTATCAAACCCCATGGATACAATGACCTACCTCATTCACAAAACTTCAGGTCTTCCCAAAAACCGCATTATCGGTATGGGTGGTGCACTCGACAGCGCTCGTTTCAAATATTTCCTCTCAATCGCTCTTGGTGCAAATCCCAAAGAAGTTGAAGGCATCGTAATCGGCGGTCACGGTGACACCACTATGATTCCCCTTACCCGCTTTGCCGCTTACCGTGGTATTCCCGCTTCTGACTTCATCTCGGAAGAACAGCTTGCAACTGTAGCTGCCGACACAATGGTTGGTGGTGCTACTCTCACCAAACTTCTCGGTACATCGGCATGGTATGCTCCCGGTGCAGCAGCAGCTCAGGTTGTAGCAGCCGTTCTTCACGATCAGAAAAAACTCATCTCTTGCTCGGCTCTTCTCGACGGCGAATATGGCGAAAGCGATCTTTGCATCGGTGTTCCCTGTATCCTCGGTAAGGGTGGTATCGAGAAAATCGTTGAATTCAAACTCAACGAAGAAGAACTCGCCCTCTTCCACAAGAGCGCCGAGGCTGTCCACAAAACAAACGCAGCTCTCGCAACAGCTCTTTGATTGATGTGTCAGGACCGATGAAGAAGATTCTCGTTGCAGCCGCTATCCTGTTGTCTCTCGCTGCGGGATGCCGTTCAGGTGTTCCCGACGGAGTTTACAGTTTGCCTGCGGGCGAAACAATCGACATCTCGTCGGCACCTGATCACCTCACTCTGATTGACTTTGTGTTGCCCGACAATGAATCATGTCGGTTCTCTGACTCGATATTTCGTGAAGCAGCAGAAAAATTCCGTGGCGACGCCCGTTTTGTATCGGTTGATGTAAGTCAACATGGCGCGTTTGCCGATAGCCTTGGAGTCGCGGCTCTTCCGGCTATCCTTGTTATCCGTAGCGACGGACAGCGGGACTGGCACATAGGGCCGATGACATCTGACGAGCTTGACAGTACAATCAGAGACGCCCGAGACTGAACAATTCAGCAGGCAATCAAAATTAAATAAACATGGCAGCCGGTCAATTCCTTTATTGGATTTGACCGGTTTTTTTTTACAAGGTATCCGACAAAAACTTTCGAGTATACCATGAGACTTTTGCTGTCATGTGTAATTCTTTACGGTTATAGTCTAAACTTTTGATGAGTTTGGTAAATGTTTGTGGGTATAGTCGAAACTTTATAGAGTTTTATTGTTTCTTTCGACTATAAACTGTAACTTTGTGCTATAATATTTAATGAAAGGGTATGAAGATTATAGACCGACCAATTTATATAGATAGAATTACGCGTCAGCTTAACCGTGGAATGATGCTCGTGTTAGTGGGACAACGACGAGTTGGTAAAAGTTTTATACTCAAATCAATTGTTAATTGGCTTTCCCAAAATAGGCCGGACGCCAATATACTTTATATCGATAAGGAATTTGACCAATATAGTTTCATTGATACGGCAGCCCACCTTTATGCCCATGCAATTGAAAAACTTCCCGTTGGAGGTGAGAATTATCTACTTATAGACGAGGTGCAGGATATAGATGGCTACGAGACTGCATTGAGAAGCCTGTATGCTGAGGACCGCTGCCAGATAATTGTTACGGGAAGCAATGCCTATATGTTTTCTTCTGAAATCGCTACCAAGTTTTCGGGACGGTATATAGAGATACCGGTCAGAAGTCTTGGATATGAGGAGTTCCTGACGTTCCATAATATACCGGACAGTCATGAGTCTTTGGTGAAATATCTTCAGTTTGGAGGTATGCCGGGTCTTGTAAATTATAATTTCACCGAGACCCCTGAAATTAAGGCCTATTTGCAGGGGGTGTATAATACTGTTATACTAAAAGATATTGTAGCACGCGAACAGATTAGAAATTTTAGGTTTCTTGAAAATCTTATTCATTTTCTTGCCGATAATACCGGTCAGCTCGTATCGGTTAACAGTATTGTCAAGTATCTTAAATCTCAGGGTTCTAAGGTTACAAATGATGTGGCGTCAAAGTATGTAAAATCGGTGTGTAACGCTCTCATAGTAGATTCAATCCCCCGGTATGACATACATGGAAAGCGAATATTTGAATTGATTGAGAAGTATTATTTCAGCGATCATGGCATAAGAAATTGTATAACCAACGAAATGCCAAATGTATTTGGGAGTATTGAAAAGATTATCGAAAGTGTAGTGCGTAATCATCTGTTAATACAGAATTTTGATGTTTATGTCGGTGTTCTTTCTTCGGGAGAAATTGATTTTGTAGCTAAAAAAGGGGAACAAACTATATATTTTCAGGTTGCCTATAAACTTGGCGGAGAGGATACAATAAAAAGAGAATTCGGAAATCTTCAAGCAATTAAGGATGATTATCCCAAATATGTTGTTTCTATGGAGGAGATAACAGGTCCTTTAAAAGATTATCCTGGTATACAGCATATACATCTTAGGGAATTCCTTACTATGAATTTTTGAGTTTACTATAATCAAATATTACAGTTAATATTGGCAGTTTGATAAGATGAAACGAAAAATAGTACCGAGTGAGTCTCTTTTCAGTTTGCCTGTGCGCGAACATACCGAGGCTTTGATTGACCATATAGCGCAGGGGTTGTTTGAGAAACGACAGATTGCGGCGATGACGCTTTTGTGTGCCATAGCCGGTGAAAATATATTTTTACTTGGTCCTCCGGGAACGGCAAAAAGTCTTGTGGCATCGCGTCTTAAAACTATTTTTCGTGACGGGCGGTCGTTTGATTACCTGATGTCCCGCTTCAGTACTCCCGACGAGATATTTGGTCCGGTGTCAATATCAAAGCTCAAAAACGATGATGTTTATGAACGTCTCACCGAGGGCTATCTGCCCGAGGCCGATATCGTTTTTCTGGATGAGATATGGAAGGCCGGCCCGTCGATTCAAAATACATTGC
The DNA here is from genome assembly GCA_029063895.1 of Muribaculaceae bacterium. Taxonomy (GTDB): domain Bacteria; phylum Bacteroidota; class Bacteroidia; order Bacteroidales; family Muribaculaceae; genus CAJUPY01. Next base: position 3,453 of record JAIDNJ010000019.1, read on the forward strand.
TCACGGTTATAAACGAGCATCTTTTCTATAACGGGCGCAAGTCGGTAAAGACACCGATGAAGGTGCTCATTGCGGCCGGCAATGAGTTGCCGGCCCCTGAAGAGGGCCTTGAAGCGCTGTGGGACCGTTTCCTCGTGAGAATGGTGTCCAATTGTATAAAGTCCGATGATAATTTTGTGGAGATGATTCAGGCCAACAATGTGGAGCTCAAACCGCTTGACGAATCGTTGCTGTTGACCGATGATGTATATGGCGACTGGCAGGTGAAAGCTGGGACAATCAAATCTAATCCCCATGTCATTGATGCAGTCAAGGCGCTACGACACAAAATGGCATCCAAAGAAGATGAGGCTGAAGAAAAGATGCGTTTCTATGTCTCGGACCGTCGTTGGCGCAAGTTCTACAGACTTATGCAGACCTCGGCGATGCTGAATGGACGTGACAGTATCGATATGTCCGATTTCCTGCTGTCGATTCATTGTATGTGGAGCGATGTGGATACTCGACCCGATATCAACCGCATGGTTGTGGAGAGTATAGCCGATACTATTGTAAGCCGTCTTGAAGAAATTGACCGGGAGCTAAGGAATATTGTCAATCCTGACGGCGAGAATGGATCGGGAGGTAAATTCCAGCCTCAGTTTGATATGTTTACCGAGTTTTTCGGATCCTATTATGGTGTGCAAGGATTTCCCGAGGGGACTTGTCTCATCCCAAAATGGGACTATACCAAACTTGACTATTTTACTCCCAGCGAGGGTATCCAGTTTGTTGACGGGACAATGAAAGTTGTGATGTTACAGCGTCTTATGGCTACAAACAATTATGAATTCAGAAAGAAATCGGGCTCAAAGACAAAAGAGGTCAAGTTGCAGATGGCAGCCGGCGGTGTGATGGTTGACGGGGTTACCTATAAGTTGATCAGAAAAGATCACGGACTTGGGCGGACGCGTCGTGGAGCGCAGGCCGATCCGGTTCTCGCCGATAAATTTCATTGGCTGTCGGTTGACTTCAATTCACTTAAAACACGCTGGACCAAACTCAAAACTGAGGTTGACGGTGCGCTCGACGCCAATATATTCCTGTCAGATATCGACAGATTGCTGATAGGCGATGCGTTTGGGGCAGCTGACAAGCTGATCGAGGAAACTGAAATCAGAGTGGAAAATGTGAAGTCGATGCTGACAAATTGAAGGGATGATGGATAGACGGCGACAGGATAAATTGCTTCATTATCTCGAGATTTTTGAGACCGGAACCCGTAAAGGCAATGATAATGACATTATCGCCGACTTTGTCATGTCTCTTGCTCAATCGAGGTTGTCGGGTGATAGCGAAAATATACTGTCGGGCGAAGGGGTCAAGGATAACCTGAAGTCGTTTCTCGGAGATATGATTGACCGTATGGACGCTATCGGGCAAGAATCGTCTCACGAACTTGATTTGAATAAAGAATTTGCCGAATCTGA
>JAIDNJ010000190.1 GCA_029063895.1 Muribaculaceae bacterium
GTTGTGTACGTTATAGGTCATTACCTTGAGGTTGCGTGCCGCCACGGTTGGGAAGGCCATAATCAGTATGGCAAAAATAACTGATATTTTTGTAAAAGTACTCATAATGTAATTAAATATAAGTTTCGTTATAATTTTGTCGCGATTGTCTCAAAATTGACGTATTACCTTTGATGTAGGGACGTGCCTTTGGCACGTAGTGGTTGATATTTAGACACTTGTCTTACTTATGTTATGTACCAAAGGCACGTAAAAATTGTTAATTTCTTATTTTACACGCTATCGAGGGAAGTCTAATTATTATTGTCATTTTTTAATATCTTACTGCGGTCCATTAAAAAAACAATCGCTCTGCCATTTCTCTACATTATTTAAAATATAGTCTGAAATTTTTGTCAGCTCTGTCTTATTTCGTATTAAACGGTCGTGGTATCTGGATTGCCATACCCGTTTAATTCCAATGTTATTTGCATATTTAGTAACGCTTCCTTTGAAAGAGTTAATATATCTACTTAAAGCCGGTGCTATTCTTTCAAAACAGGGATTTTCTCTCAGGTAGGGATTGGGGTGACGTTGGTGTAAACTTTCATTATATCCTATTAATGATGAATCCATGCTAACTTTTATGATGGAGTGGATATGATTGGGCATTACAACGTGAGACAATACATCGATATAAGAACAAAATGAATTTGCGTGGGTTAGCTGATTTTCTACATATTCACCTAATTCGGTAAAATACATCTTGGAATCTAAGATATTACCAAAGTAGTGTATTCGGTTGAATGTGCAAAATAGTGATAAAGAAAGTGCCCTGCTGATAGCTTAAAAAATCAGCTCGTGGACTTTTTCTATATTGTTTCATGGGAGAGAGCTGTAAATTTATGAATGATAGAATAGATGTAGGGACGTACCTTTGGTACGTAGTCGCTGATTAATATGTATCTCGCCTTACGTGCCAAAGGCACGTCCTTACAAGTATTATTCGTTTTCCATAAGGAAACGCTCGGCATCGATGGCTGCGCGACAACCCGAACCGGCGGCCGAAATACCCTGACGATAGCGGGGATCGGCTACGTCACCGGCCGCAAAAATACCGGGAACGTTGGTGGCTGTGGTGTTGTTGAATGTTTTGATGAAACCGGCCTCGTCAAGCTCGATATACGGTTTGAAAACATCGGTGTTGGGTTTGTGGCCGATGGCAAGGAAGAAACCGTCGATGGCGATGTCAAAAACCTGTTCGTTTTCTTCACCTTTGTTCTCGACGATTTTGGCACCCTCGACAGCGTCTTCACCAAAAAGACCGATAGTGTTGCAGTTGAAGAGAACGGTGATATTTTCTTTTTCGAGGACGCGTTTCTGCATGATTTTTGAAGCGCGGAGGAATGGCTTGCGCACGATGAGATAAACCTTGTTGGCGATGCCGCTGAGGTAAAGGGCTTCCTCACAGGCGGTGTCGCCGCCGCCGACAACGGCTACGTTGCGTTTGCGATAAAAGAAGCCGTCACAAGTCGCACAGGCCGATACACCCATGCCGCGGTATTTGTCTTCATCGGGCAATCCGAGATATTTGGCCGATGCTCCGGTGGCAATGATGACTGTCTCGGCTTCGACGGTGTCGCCGTTTTCAAGGGTGACGATGTAGGGACGTTTTTCAAAGTTCACCTCGGTTACCATGCCGGTGCGTATGTCGGCATTGAAGCGGAGTGCCTGCTCGCGGAGGTCTTCCATGAGTTCGGGTCCGGTGATACCTTTTGGATAGCCGGGAAAGTTCTCGACCTCGGTTGTGGTTGTGAGCTGTCCGCCGGGCTGCATACCCTGATACAGGATGGGTGAGAGGTTGGCACGTGAGGCATAGATTGCGGCAGTGTAGCCTGCGGGGCCTGAGCCGATGATAAGGCATTTAGTTTTGTGTTGAGCCATGATAGTTGATTGTTTTAATGATTAGTGTGATTTATATTTAATTATAACAGTATTTATCTCAAATCGTTGATTGTAGCGTTTGGAAACATCGCGGGGTTAAACGTGAACTCTTTGGATGTCAACTGTTTTCCTGTTGTTACTTTTTCAAAGTCTACCTTGACGGGACGGTTGTTGACCGTGAGGATGATGCTGACGGGCCAGCCCGTCGTTCCCGAGATGGTGACAACGGCCTTGGTGATGTCGGCACCGCGTGGATTGGCGGGGATCATCTCGATAACCTTGTCGGGCGATGATTTGACAAGTCGGGTTTTATAGCCCGATAGCGATGTGTCAATCATGACCAGCGGATTGATTTCGGCAAGTTCGGCGACTTCGGGTTCCGATATGTTTACCTCGCGTGTCGATACCGAGTGACTCCATAAGGTCTTGCCGTCAAACCATGTTGACCCGTGGGGAGTGGTGAGGGCAAAGCGGTTTCCCGACAGCGTGAGATGCCCCGTCACGGGACGGCCGTCGGTGGTGATGGTGAGTGTGGCGGTAACCGACGGTGCTTTTTTGATCCGTTCTGAAGCGGCTTTGAGTATCGATGTCGCGTCGTCGGCTTTTACTGACTGAGCTGTCAGTGTCATGGCAAACAGCAAGGTCAATAATATCAGTCGGATTGATGTGTCGGTCTGTTTCATCGGCGGTGTATTTTACTGTTGGAGAAGCTGTTCAACTTCCATTGAATTCATGAGCACATTGCGTGGCTTGCCACCCATTGCCGGGCCGACGATGCCGGCGGCTTCCATCTGGTCCATGATTTTGCCGGCGCGGGCAAAGCCGATAGAGTAGCGTCGTTGGAGCGATGTTGTCGAGGCTGTGCCGCTCATGGTTATGAAGCGGGCAATCTCGTCAAAGAGCGGGTCACGGTCGGAAAGGGCTCCGGCATTGCCGCCGCGTCCGCCTGCGGCTCCTTCGGGTACATATTCAGGAAGTTCATAGGCATGCATGAAGCTGGGCTGTCGCGAAATGAAGCGGCAGACGGCCTCGACCTCGGGGGTGTCGATGAAGGCACACTGAACTCGCTCGATTGTTCCGTTTTGCCATATGAGCATGTCACCGCGGCCTATGAGCTGGTTGGCGCCCGGTCGGTCAAGGATAGTCTGGCTGTCGATGCTCGATGCTACCTTGAAGGCTATGCGGCCGGGAAAGTTGGCCTTGATGACACCGTTGACAATCTTGGTCGATGGACGCTGGGTGGCCAAAATCATGTGCATACCCACGGCACGCGCCTTTTGGCCAATGCGGGCAATAGGGGTCTCGATATCCTTGCCGGCGGTCATGAGCAGGTCGCCATACTCGTCTACGATGATAACGATATAGGGTAGGAACCGGTGTCCGTCCTCTTCGCTTATCTCGCGGTTGATAAACTTGTTGTTATACTCGATGATGTTGCGGCAACTGGCATCTTTTAGCAGTCGGTAGCGGTTATCCATTTCCACACAAAGGGAGTTGAGCGTGTTGATAACCTTGTCGCTCTCGGTGATGACCGGTTCTTCCTCGCCGGGAAGCATGGCAAGATAATGGCGCTCGATGCTGCTGTAAAGGCTGAATTCGACCATTTTGGGGTCGACAAGTACAAACTTGAGCGTGGCCGGATGTTTTTTATAGAGCAATGATGCGATGATGGTATTGAGTCCCACCGATTTACCCTGACCGGTTGCACCGGCAACGAGCAGGTGGGGCATCTTGGCGAGGTCGGCGATATAGACCTTGTTGCTGATGTTGGTACCCATCGCTATGGGTAGTTCATATTTTGATTCCTGGAAATCTTTTGACGACAGAATGGACCGGATAGGCACCACCTGCGGGTCTTTGTTGGGGACCTCGATACCGATTGTGCCCTTGCCGGGGATAGGCGCGATGATGCGGATGCCTTTGGCCGCGAGGCTCAGCATGAGGTCGTCGCCGAGGCGTTTGATTGTTTGGATACGTGTACCCTCGACCGGTATGATCTCAAAAAGGGTGATAGTGGCACCGACGGTAGCTTCGACCTTTGAAATTTTGATGCCATAGGTTTCGAGAGCGTGGATGATTTCTTCCTTGTTGCGTTCTTGTTCCTCATCGTCGACAACATTGTCTTTTTCCTCATACTCGCGGAGAATTTCAATGGGGGGAAGCTTAAAGTTTGGCAGCTCTGATGTGGGGTCAAACGGCTTGCGTAGTATCGAATCGGCCTCGACAATCTCACCCGACTTGTCTTCAAAGGCAACCTCGGGAAGATTTGATTCGGTTTGGGAAGGCGTGGTTTCGGTTTCGTCGGGCATCAGCACTGTCTCGCCGACCTCGGGAATGTCAGTTGTGACGGGCATGTCGACAATGTCAGGTTCGTCGTTCTGATCTGTTGTGTCGGGATCGGTTGTTTTGTCGTCGGTGTCAACAATTTTATCGGTATTGTTGGTGACAGCGTCGGGGTCGACACTGTTTTCAAATGTATCAGAATCGTCGGTCGTGATAAACGCGCTGCTCTGTTCGGGAATGTCAACACCATCGGGGGCGAGAATCTCGGGCATATTCTCGTTTTCATAATGGTTGAGGGCATCGGTGTGCTCGTCTTCGTTACCATCAAAACCGACCACGGTTTCGGCGGGTGTGTTGACAACAACAAGATCTTCCTGAGGGTTGAGGACATCATTGGTCGAGTTTTCGCGTACTTTTTTGTCGGCTTCTTCCCTGGCCCGGCGTTCGGCTTCAACCTTGGCGCGGTGGGCGGCAAGACGTCGGCGGTAGGCGAGATAAATTCTCATCAGGTCGTTGAGATATATGAAGACAATACATCCTATCAAAAAGACACTGACCAGTACAGCTCCGGTCCATCCGGCGCGTTGTATAAGCAATGTGTTGATCCACCGGCCGTGCTGACCACCCCAAAGAAACGAGTTTTCAATGGGATAGGTTGCAAGCCCCGCTACAAGCGAGATGGTGATGGCGATGAGCAGACAACGGAATGTGAGCGACCAGAAACTTGTTTTGCGCACGCGTAACAGAGCTAACCCTATAAGTGTTAGGTAGATGATGACGACTCCGGCGCCGAGACCGAGCGAGTTGGTGAGTATAACCTGGCTGAGAACCGCGCCGGCAGGGCCACCGAGGTTTTCAGTTCCGCCGTTTTTGGCGAGCTCTTCGATAGTTTGAGAGGCTATGGCGCTTTGGTCATTGCGTCCCGAAACAAAGAACGACAGCGAGGCCACGAGCACGTAGGCCGAGAACAGGATGAGTCCGAGACCTATGGCGCCGTGGGTGCGTCGGTCAGTACAGAAATTGACAATGCTTTTGAAAAAGCCGGGTTCGTTGCTGTCGGCTTTGACTTTCTTTTTTTTATCGGTTGTAGCCGTTTGTTGAGCCTTGTCGTTAGCGGGCTCGGGGTTGGAGTTGTGGGGTATGTGATTGTGACCGGCCTTGAGATATGAATCGATGTCAGGTTCAGGCTCGATTGATGACGAGCCGAGAGACCCGACGCGCTCGGGGTGGGTATAAATATCGTCCGAATCAATAATCGACGGGTCGTATTCGTTGGGATTATATGAGCTCATGTTGAGATGTCAGTCAAATAAAAATGTACCTTTGTGTTTTAATTGCAAAGGTACAAATAATTCATGACATTTCTTGTGGCGCGACGTGTAATTTTTGAAGTCTAAAAATCACGCCGTGTTATTACAGTTCACCGGTATAAAAACACCTGACGACACCTACGGGCAGTTTTCCCTGAAGTTTGAGAGGAATGCGGTCCGGTTCGGTCGAAATCCAGGCAAAAAGGTCGTCGCTTGTTTTTTCTTTCCCGTCAATTTCCGAGGTAAACGAAAAGGTGATGTAATAGCAGTTGTGATTGATGTTTTTGAGATTGACGGGCTGTTGTCCCTGATAGGTGATGTGGAGTATCTCCTTGCGTTTGCCCGAGAATATGTTCATTGTCACCGATTGACCCGGCGTCATGGAGCTGTAGTCGAGATAGCGCATGTAGTAGAACGACGCGAGCATATCGACAGTATAACCGTTGGCCGTGAGCATTTTGGTGGAGTGTACTACAGGCTTGTTGGCTTTTTTCTGTTGATAGCGTTCACAGTTGGCCGTGACGGTGTTGCCGTTGTGCTGGTATGTGATTATATCTTTTTTGAACTCACCTCCTTCATGCGAAATTTTTTCATAATATACAGGCTTGAGTCCGTCAAGCTCGATGCGGCTGCGGAGGGTGTCGCGAACAGTATAGAACTTGTCGGCCCACGTTGCCGACTTGCCGACAAGAACCGATGAGAATGTGCCGTCGTTTTCGATCGAGGTGTCGATGGTGACATGACCTGCATTTTTGTTGATGAGCCCCCATTTAAACATTACGTCATAGGCAAGCGATTCGTTGCCGGGACCGTCGGCGCGGGCGGTCAGGAACAGCGCCGAGAGCATAAGTGATAAAATTATCGTTTTTTTCATACTACGTTTTTTTCTACTATTAAGACAATTTAAAAACAATAAAGTTTAACACATCATGTTAAATGTGAACATTGCCGTGTTAATTTCTGAACTAATCGGCCGCCCTGACCGTTGAATGATTGAAGGGAGTTCCACGTGTAGGCATTTTGTCACGCGTGTATAGGCTCGTATACTATTAAGTTTCAACTATAAGAACTTATTTATGACAAAAGAAAAAGTCTTGACAGGAACGGTATCGGCACCTCGGCCCAAGGGCGTGAGAGGAGCCTTGCTCACGTTTACAAAAGACCCTTTTGTCTATGACCCTGCCGAGTGTTTCGAGTATATAGCCGACGGCCTTATTGTTATAACGGATGGTAAAATAACCGATATTGGCGATTATGTGTCGACCATAGCGCGCCACAAGTCACTGGACGATATCGAGATATATCGCGACTCGGTCATTATGCCCGGCTTTGTCGATTGTCATGTCCACTATGTACAGTCGTCTATTATAGGGTCTTATGGCGACAAACTGCTTGACTGGCTAAACCGCTATACATTTCCGACCGAGATGGCTTTCAGCGACAAAAATGTCGCCCACGAGACAGCCCGTGTCTTTTTCCGTCAGATATTGAGCCGTGGAACCACCACTGCAAATGTTTTTGCCACGACATTTGAGGAGTCGGTCGACGCTTTTTTTGAAGAATCGGAGCGATACAACACTCTTATGATTTCGGGTAAGGTGCTTCAGGACCGTAATGTGCCCGAGGGCCTGCGCGAC
>JAIDNJ010000191.1 GCA_029063895.1 Muribaculaceae bacterium
ATATTGTATCATTATTATAAAATGAGTATCTTTACCGAATAAAATAAAAATAGAGATTATACTTTTTATCAATATCATAACTTACATTAAATTAAGAATATGAACAAGACAATTTTCATGTCTATGATTTCGGTTGCAGCCGGTTTGAGTACGCTCACGGCTCAAACCGGCCAACACGCCAAAACATCGGCGCCGGACAAAGTAATTCTTCATGCGTGGTCATGGTCTTTTGACACAATCGCTGATAATATGAAGAAAATTGCTGATGCCGGATATGATTTTGTACAGACTTCTCCCGCTCAGACTTGTTATGTTGGTGATGATGGCGGAATGGCGTTATTTAGCACGCCGGAAGACTCAGTTAAAGGCAAATGGTACTATTATTACCAGCCAACCGATTGGAAAATAGGAAATTATATGCTCGGTGACCGCGATGCTTTTAAAGCGATGTGTGACAGTGCTTATAAATATAATATAAAGGTGATTGTCGATGTGCTACCAAATCATACCGCTATTGACCATACCGCAGTTTTGCCTGGTCTTGACAATGCTGTAGGCGGTCATGAAAATCTATATCATGCAAACGGTTTCAAGCCTATCACCCAATGGAATGACCGTCTGGAATGTACAACTGGTGAGATGGGTGGATTACCCGATGTAAATACTGAAAATCCTGATTTTCAATACTACTACATGCAGTATGTGAATGATCTTATCAATCTTGGTGCCCGAGGATTCCGCTATGATACTGCTAAACATATCGGCTTACCGTCTGATCCTCTCGATCCCAAATCAAAAGTAAATAACTTCTGGCCTATAGCCACCGGCCGAGAAGCTGTCAAGGGACTTTCGATGCTCATGCCTGACAGTATATTTATTTATGGTGAAGTGCTTCAGGATAAGAATGTTAAGGAAGCTGAATATGCCGAATTTATGGGCCAGACGGCAAGTAACTTTGGTCACCAGCTGAGAGAAGTTCTTGAGAAACAGAATTATAATTCACAAGATCTTACCAATTGGCATCATCCCGTCGATGCTGAAAAACTTGTGACATGGGTTGAATCGCATGACACATATTGCAATGAACATGAATCGGCCGGACTTACTGACGATCAAATAAGAATGGGGTGGGTATTTCTAACTGCTCGTAAAGGTGGCACTCCCCTATTTTTCAGCCGTCCTGCCGGTAGCACTCGCGAAAACTACTGGGGTGACAATCTGATTGGTAAACGCGGTAATGACGAGTTTTTCCATCCCGAGGTTGTTGCTGTCAATAATTTCCGTCACATTATGGCCGATCAGCCTGAAAACATTGTATCGTCGCCCGACGGTAGTGTTATCGAGGTTGAACGCGGTAATAAAGGCGTTGCAATAATCAATATCTCGGATAAAAGCAAAAAGATTGACCTGACTACTTCATTGCCCGATGGTGAATATACCGATCGTGTTTCAAAACAGGTTTTCAAAGTTAAGAACGGTCACGTAAAGGGAAACCTCTCACCTCTTACTTCATATCTCCTTTATTAATAGGGAGCCATATAAAACAACTGTCGGGCTGCTGTTAAAAATAATGGCAGCCCGATTCTTTTTATTTGAATATTTTATTTAATTTTGTAGTCTCAAAGAGAAAACATAAACTAACACAAATAACAATGTTAAAACGAATATTGTCAATTTCGGGTCGTCCCGGACTGTTCCGTCTTGTAAGCCAAGGCAAAAATATGCTTATTGTCGAATCACTCCAGAACGGAAAAAGAATGCCTGCCTATGCCACCGATAAGGTCGTATCTCTCGGTGACATCGCAATATATACACAGGAAGAAGACACTCCTCTCGGCGAAGTATTCCAGGCAGTAAAAGAAAAGACCGATTGTAAGCCGGTTGATGTTAAAGCTCTCGGAAACGATGCTGCCGTGCGTAAATACTTTAAGGAAATCCTTCCTTCTTTTGATGAAGAAAGAGTGTATACCAACGATATCAAGAAAGTTTTCAGCTGGTATAATCAGCTTATCGGTGCCGGTATTACCGAATTTAAGGAAGCCGAGGCTCCCGAAGGTGAACATCCTGCCGAATAATGAATGAATCAAAACGTGCTACATGCACGTACAAAATAGAGGCGGCACATCAATTTTGATGTGCCGCCTTTTCAGTATCCACTGCCCTATTTAAAGGGTTAAAGCGTCGATTGCCGGCTCGTCGGTGATGGCGATATCAATGACATCTTTTACCGTTTCAACAAAGTGGAAACGCACCCCGTCGATAAATTGAGCTTCAATCTCCTCAATATCTTTTTTGTTCTGATTGGAGAGAATTATGTCGGTTAAACCGGCACGTTTTGCCGCAAGGATTTTTTCTCTGATTCCTCCCACAGGAAGAACTTTACCGCGCAGAGTTATCTCACCGGTCATAGCCAGGCGCTCTTTCACGCGCTTTTGAGTAAATGCCGATACAATTGAGGTTGCCATTGTAATACCTGCCGACGGCCCGTCTTTAGGCACGGCACCCTCGGGAACGTGAATGTGGATAGAATAGCGTTCAAACAGTCCCTGATCAATGCCTAACGATGCTGCATGAGCTTTGACATACTGGAGGGCAATCATAGCTGATTCTTTCATGACATCACCAAGGTTACCTGTAAGAGTAAGCTTTGATGCACCCTCTTTTGTTGGTGTCAATGATGATTCAATAAAAAGAATCTCACCGCCTACAGCTGTCCATGCAAGTCCTGGAACAACACCGGCAAATTCGTTACCATCATATATTTCCCTAATATATTTCTCGGCTCCGAGAAGTTCTTTTACATCGTCAATAGTGATATTGCTGTTAAAATCCTTACCCTGAAGTTTTTTGAGAATGAGTTTACGCAGAATTGATGCCAGTGTCTTTTCAAAAAGACGTACACCACTCTCCGATGTGTATTTCTCGATGATAAATTTGAGAGCATCGTCGTAAACAGTCATGTGTGGAGAGTTAGGGCCGGCCTCGTCTATAAGTCTCGGAATTAGATGACGTTTTGCTATCTCTATTTTTTCCTCGACAAGATAGCCCGGAATCTCAATTATCTCCATTCGGTCAAGCAAAGGCTGGGCAATAGTCGAGAGTGTATTTGCTGTAGCGATAAAGAGAACATTTGACAGGTCATAGTCAACATCAATATAGTTGTCGTGGAAATGACAGTTTTGGGCAGGGTCAAGTACCTCGAGAAGAGCTGCCGACGGGTCTCCTTTAAAGTCTTTTCCAATTTTATCGATTTCGTCGAGTAGAAGAACCGGATTGGATGTTTTGCAACGTTTGAGAGCATCAATAATGCGGCCTGGCATGGCTCCGATATATGTGCGGCGGTGTCCTCTTATCTCTGACTCATCGTGAAGGCCACCGAGGGATATACGCTGATACTCGCGACCGAGAGCAGCCGCAACCGAACGTCCAATCGATGTTTTACCAACTCCCGGAGGACCAACAAGGCAAATAATAGGTGATTTTCCGCCTGGATTGTTGAGCATCATGGCAAACTCTTCAAGAATACGTTCTTTAACTTTGGTAAGTCCGTAATGATCATTATCAAGTATCTCGGCCGCTTTGGCAAAGTCATTATTAAGTTCTCCAAGGTTTTGCCATGGAAGATCGGTTAATGTTTCAAGATAACTGTATAGAACCGAATAATCGGGCGACTGAGGATTTAGACGTCTCAGTTTGGCAACTTCGCGCTCAAAAGTTTTACGGATATTGTCAGGAAACGGAACATTTTTTGCTTTCTCTTCAATGATATCGGCATCATCTCCATCGCCATAAAGTTCCTGACGGATAGTCTCCATCTGGGATTGCAGGAAGGCGTTACGGCTTTGTTCTTCCATTGATTGTCGTGCACGCGACTGAATCTCTTCTTTTTGACGGGCAATCCAAAGCTGATGTTCCACCTCTTCAAGAAGGAGCATGGCACGTTCCTGATACCTGTTTTTGGCCAACATCTGAATCTTGAGCTTGGGGTCAACCGGGAAGTTGGTAGCAATCATGTCAAGTTGCATCTGGGGAGTCGGCAAGTTTTCAACCGACGCCATAAATTCGTTTGCACCCTCGATGCCTGTCAGCCCTATAAGAGTTGATAGAGACTCTTTTATTGTAGATAGCTGAAGCTGGAAGTGAGGCATGTTTTTGGCCGCAAGAGTATCTTTTACAGTCTTGACTCTCGCGGTAATGATATCATCAGAAATAAAGTTATAACCAACGCCCAGTAATTTTACCTTGTCAAATGCATGAACGATAGCAGCTTTACCGCCGTCAGGTAGATTGATAATCTGAAGAATATCGGCCATGACTCCATAGGGAAACAGATCGTCGATTGACGGAGAATCAATTTTGGCATCTTTTTGGCAAAAAATGGCAATAGACATTTTACGGTCCATAGCCATTTGTGCCGTTTTAAGCGAAGATGGACGAACAATCGTGATAGGACTTGTTACTCCCGGAAATAAAATCAAGTTTCGGGTTGGAAGAACAGCTACACTTTCGGGATCGAAATGACGTTTTGAAGAATCAATCTCAACCTGTCCGATCTGGACAATGCGAGTTGTTCCGCCATCATCTTGTTTTAATTCTTTCATAAACTATATCGGGACAAATAAATGTCGGTTAAATTTTTCTATATAATAAAT
>JAIDNJ010000192.1 GCA_029063895.1 Muribaculaceae bacterium
TTATGAAGCAACTGCTCAGATTGGTGTAGTGGGACGCGCTATTGGCGAACTCAAACTTGACGGACAGATTGACACCCATATACCATTGTTTGGTGACACGGTCAACGTTACCGGCTATGGCAGCTTCTACAACGTCGCGGCTCCATACCTGATGAATAATTATGTCTCAAATCATTTTATATGGCAAAACGATTTCGGTAAAATCAGACGACTCCGTGCCGGCGGATTTGTAGACATACCGTTCTCAGGCACTCATCTCGATGTGGGTGTCGAAAACATCCAGAACCACATCTATTTCAACTCACAATGTCTACCTGTCCAGCACTCGGGTAGCGTGCAGGTTCTCACCGCACGCCTTCAGCAAAATTTCCGTTTCCGTGCGCTCAACTGGGAAAACACTGTCACATACCAGACCTCAACCGAGCAAAGTGTAATTCCTTTGCCCAAACTTGCAGTATACTCCAACCTGTACTTACTCTTTAAGGTAGCCGGAGTTCTACATGTTCAGCTCGGCATCGACTGTGACTACTATACCAAGTACAAGAGTGTAAACTATCAGCCGGCCACAATGACATTTTACAATCAGCAGGAAATCGAATGTGGCAACTACCCCTTCATGAATGCCTATGCCAACATGAAACTCTCAAAAGCCCGCTTTTACGTTCTCTTCTCTCACGTAAATCAAGGCTTGACTGGCAACAACTACTTTTCAATGCCCCACTATCCTCTTAACCCGCGCCGATTCCAATTTGGCATTTCAATTGACTTTGCAAACTGATGAAAAAAATCGCTTCAAAAAAAGGTAATATCTACCTCTATATCATCCTTCTTGTCATTGTTGTGGCTCTAATGTTGTCTATAAAACATTGTTCCTATCCCCACGATGACCATCACAACAAGCCGGCCGGCGGTGATACAGTCAATGTAGCAATCGAGCTTTCACCCACAGCCGTCAAGACCGACGGCGATACTCTCTCGGGATTCCATTATGAAATTCTACAGGATTTTGCCCGTGACAACAATGTGAACATCAAGTTTTTTGGATTTGCAAATCTCCAGACCGCCATTGATGGTCTTAATCAGGGTCGTTATGATCTCATCGTAAGCGATATTCCAACCACAGCCAAACTAAAAAACGATTATATCTTCACCGATCCGATTTATGTTGACCGTCGAGTGCTTGTAAAACAACTATCAAACGACACCACTCCGTTCTCTCAAATCAAACTTGCCGGTGACACCATCTATGTCGCCGCTGGTGCTCCGGCATCTGACCGTTTGGCCAATCTTGCCCGCGAAATCGGTGACACTATCCATGTCATCGAGGACCCCGATTACGGTCCCGAACAACTGGCTTTACTTGTGGCCCTCGGTGAAATCAAACAGGCCGTAATCGGCGAGGAAATTGCCCGACACATTGCTAAGGACTATCCCAACCTTGACATTTCAAATGCCGTCTCGTTCAATCAATTCCAATCCTGGATGACAACGCCCGGCAATCAGGAGCTTTGTGACTCTATAAACCGATGGTTTGCACAATATAGCAAATCTGACCGTTTTAATGAGCTCAAAGCCAAATATCTTCATTCTCAACAACAATAACAACCGACACGTTTTTTATGCCACGTACTGAAGAACAGCTTCATGGTGTCACGCTGCTTGGTAACACCGGTGTGAAATATCCTGTACAATACGCTCCCGAGGTTCTCGAAACTTTTGACAACAAGCATCCCGACAACGAGTATCTCGTCACATTCACCTGTCCCGAATTTACATCTCTATGTCCTAAAACCGGACAACCCGATTTTGCCAAAATAGTCATAAATTACATTCCCCGCATCAAAATGGTCGAAAGCAAGAGTCTCAAACTGTATCTCTTCAGCTTCCGCAACCACGGTGACTTCCACGAGGACTGCATCAACATTATCCTCAAAGACCTTGTAGCGCTGATGAATCCGCGCTACATCGAAGTCGTTGGCTTTTTCACCCCGAGAGGTGGCATCTCAATTTATCCCTTTGCCAAATATGACGACGAGGCCCACAAAGACCTTGCC
>JAIDNJ010000193.1 GCA_029063895.1 Muribaculaceae bacterium
CAAATATATTGATTACATTTGCACACTCAAATTTTTAAATGAAAATAGACTCATGGATATCGTTTCTCGTCTAAAACTGTTTCTTGACACCTATAATATCCCCAATTCACAGTTTGCCGATAATTGTGGAATCCCCCGTCCTACCCTATCCCAATTACTTAATGGTCGCAACAAAAAAATCAGTGACGAGATTATTTCCAAAATTCATGCACGCTATCCGGCCCTATCAGTCATGTGGCTCCTTTTTAACGAGGGAAGTATGGTTGATGATTCAAATATTCAATTCTCAGAGCCTCAAAACGATGGAAATAATGACAATTTATTAAGACAATCTCCTGATTCAAAAGATTATATATCGACTGAAGATTCAAATATTTTTAATACAGATACGGCTTCTGAAAATTCAGACAGCACTTTTTCGCCCTCAAAATTTGATTTTGCGTCCCCCAAACAGGATTTGAGAGAGAACGACCGCACAACTGAGCTTGCAGCCGGACTGTCGACATCGTCTATTTCTGTTCCTACTGACGGTCTGAAAAAAATTACCAATATCGTTGTTTTCTATAGCGATAACAGTTTTCAGTCTTTTCAACCCGTATCAAATTAACATTAGATATTTAATGTTTGATTTATCTTAACCGTAACACATATATTATATATAATAGGCCATAAATACGTTAAAACAGTGAATTAATTGCTCGTATTTGTAAAATTGTCCGTACCTTTGCACCCGTTAACCTTAGACCTTTCAAATTATCACAATTTTTTTATGGCTATAAAGAACAACATTATGATCGTCCGTCATCGTCTGCTTGCCGAACTCGTCAAGCTTTGGAAAAACGGACTCCTTGAAGAAAAAATCGACAGGCTGCCTATCGAGCTTAGTCCAAAGGGCTCAAAGCATCCAGGCCGTTGCTGTATACATAAAGAACGTGCAGTCTGGCGTTATAAATCTCTTCCTCTTCTCGGACTCGACATGAGTGACGAAACCGACGAGTTGACTCCCCTTTCCGAATATGTAAGAATGGCTCTTGAGCGCCACGAATCCAAGGCTTCTAAAGAAAACATCATGTGTGTGATTGATGAAGCTTGTTCGTCGTGTGTACATACCAACTATGAGGTGACATCACTTTGCCGTGGATGTGTGGCTCGCAGCTGTATTCACAACTGCCCCAAAAATGCCGTACATCTCGACACCGAAACCGGTAAGGCAAAAATTGATCATGATAAGTGTATAAGCTGTGGTATCTGCCATAACAGCTGTCCCTATCATGCAATAGTTTATATTCCTGTTCCTTGTGAGGAAGCATGTCCCGTTAAGGCTATCACAAAAGACGAGCATGGCATCGAGCATATCGATGAATCAAAATGTATCTACTGTGGCAAGTGTATGAATGCTTGTCCGTTTGGTGCTATATTTGAAATCTCACAGACCTTTGATGTCCTCAATGCTATCCGTCATGGAGAGAAAGTAATCGCCATCGTTGCGCCATCGATTCTGGGCCAGTTTGATGCTCCGACCGACCGGGTTTATGGTGCTTTCAAGCAAATAGGTTTTGCCGACGTTGTCGAGGTTGCCCAGGGCGCTATGGAGACAGTTGAACGTGAAGGCGCCGAACTCCTCGAGAAACTCGAAGAAGGTCAGGCATTCATGACAACATCGTGCTGCCCCGCTTATATCGAACTTGTCAACAAGCATATCCCCGCGATGAAACGGTTTGTTTCAAGCACTCGTTCACCGATGTATTATACCGCCCGAATCGTCAGAGAAAAACATCCCGACGCAAAAATTGTTTTCGTCGGCCCGTGTGTAGCCAAGCGTAAGGAAGCCCGTCGTGACGATCTCGTCGACTATATTATGACATTTGAAGAAGTAGCCTCGACTTTTGACGGCTATGAACTTCAAATACCGATGACCGAGCCCCATGCTCTTGACTTCATCTCGGTTAAAGAAGCTCATGGATTTGCGGCGGCAGGCGGTGTTGCCGGCGCTGTTAAATCTTATTTGAAACTCGATGCCGAGAAACTGAAAGAAATTAACGCTATCGAGGTTGCCAATCTTGACAAACGCAATATTGCATTGCTGTCTTCTTACGCACGATCGGGCAAAGCTCCGGGACGTTTCATTGAAGTGATGGCTTGCGAAGGCGGATGTATCACCGGTCCCAGTTCGGCTACAATCGCTAAAGACGGCAAACGAAGGTTTGATAAAGAACTTAGCAAACAGGAGAAAACGTATTGAATTCACGTGAACTGATAGATAAACTTGAACTCTCTCACTCTCTTGAGGAAAATGAATATATATGGCTTTTGTCCGATAATTTAAGCTCGGATGAGGCCATATATCTTTCAACTCGCGCCCGTAAGGTCACAGACAGTATCTTCGGACGCAATGTAAGAATCCGCGGCCTGATTGAAATTACAAACGTATGCCGCAACGACTGTTTTTACTGTGGTCTGAGACACGGCAACCGTCTGCTCAAGCGATACACCTTGTCAGCTGAACAGATTCTTGAATCTTGCATCATTGGACATCGTATCGGATTCCGCACATTTGTACTTCAGGGAGGTGAAAATCCGGCACTTTCAGCCGATGATATCGCTCATATTGTCTCTTTGATTCATGAACGTTTTCCCGATTCGGCCATAACCCTTTCGCTTGGTGAATGGCCCGATAAAGACCTAAAACTTTTCAAAGACGCCGGAGCTACCCGATATCTTCTGAGACACGAAACTGTCGACAGCCGACATTATTCCCAACTCCATCCCCGGTCCATGTCTCTTGACAATCGTCTGCGGTGTCTATCCACCCTAAAACGTCTTGGATTTCAGACCGGTACAGGCATAATGGTTGGCTCACCGTTCCAAACGCTCGAAAACATTGCTTCCGATCTTGAATATATGAGCCGATTACAGCCCGAGATGATAGGTATCGGCCCATTTATTCCACATAACGACACCCCGTTTGCATCTTATCAGGCAGGCTCAATCGAGTTGACATTAAAGCTTATATCAATTTTACGTCTTATGTTTCCCCATGCCAATATTCCATCGACCACCGCCCTCGCCTCGCTTGCCCCTGACGGACGCGGACGCGGGTTACTCGCCGGTGCCAATGTTGTCATGCCCAACCTTACAGTTGGAAATTATCGAAAACAATATTCTCTATATAACAACAAAGCGGCTTTTGGTGCCGAATCGGCCGAAGGGCTCGATTTACTAAAAAAGGAACTTGCCGCTTTGGACCTCATAATCACAACCGAAAAAGGAGATTATTCAAATGTATAATCCTAATTCAGAAAAAGCGACCGAATTTATCGATCACGACGAAATTCTTGACTCTATAAAATTTGCCGACCAAAAGGCAAATGATCACACATATATTGAATCACTGCTCGAAAAAGCGGCGTTGGCCAAGGGGCTGTCTCATCGTGAAGCTGCAACTCTGCTACAATGTGACGACCCGGCTATTACTAAACGTATTTTTGAACTTGCCAACAAAATAAAGCATCAGTTCTATGGCAACCGAATTGTAATGTTCGCGCCATTATATCTTTCCAACTACTGTATCAACAGCTGTGTTTATTGCCCTTATCACGTAAAAAACCGTACTATTCCGCGTGTGAAACTCACCCAGGAACAAATCCGTCGTGAAGTTATAGCCCTTCAGGACATGGGGCACAAACGACTTGCTCTTGAGGCCGGAGAAGATCCCAAAAACAATCCTCTCGAATATATTCTTGAATCAATCGAGACTATATACTCAACTCATCACCGCAACGGATCAATACGTCGTGTCAACGTAAATATTGCGGCAACAACCGTCGAGAACTACAAACGTCTCCACGATGCCAAGATCGGTACATATATTCTCTTTCAGGAAACTTATCACAAAGAGAACTATGAACGACTCCACCCGAGAGGCCCCAAAAGCGATTACGCGTGGCACACCGAAGCTATGGACCGTGCCATGCTCGGTGGCATAGATGATGTTGGTCTGGGAGTGCTCTATGGTCTCAACACCTATCGTTATGACTTCATTGGGCTCCTAATGCATGCCGAACATCTTGAAGCTCGTTTTGGTGTCGGACCTCACACAATCAGCGTACCTCGCATTTGCCCAGCCGACGATATTTCAACCGAGGATTTTCCTGATGCCATCAGCGACGACCTCTTTTGCCGTATAGTGGCGGTTTTACGTCTTGCAGTCCCATACACCGGGCTCATCATATCGACTCGCGAAAGTCCCGCCGTACGTGCCAAGGTTCTTGACCTCGGAGTGTCACAGATAAGTGGTGGCTCGCGTACATCGGTCGGAGGGTATGCCGACAATAAAGTAGAAGAAAACAGTTCGGCTCAATTCGATATATCGGACAACCGTACTCTCGACGAGGTGGTGAACTGGCTGATATCAACCAATCACATTCCCAGTTTCTGTACTGCATGTTACCGACAGGGACGAACCGGCGACCGATTTATGTCGCTCGTCAAAACCGGCCAGATTGCCAATTGCTGTGCCCCGAATGCATTGCTTACTTTGGCCGAATATCTCAAGGATTATGCATTGGAGGATACACGCATTGCCGGATGTAAACTTATAGAGAGTCAAATCGATGCTATTCCCCATGATAAGGTTCGGAACATGACACGCCAATATCTCGACCGTATTGAGAATGGCGAACGTGACTTCAATTTCTGACACAATGAGTCTTAATGATACTCCCCAATCCGAACGACTGACTATTGTTGTAATCGGAGCGTGTAATTCAGGCAAATCGTCGGTAATCAATATGATTGCCGACCAGAATGTCTCACTTGTATCAGACGTTGTAGGTACAACTACCGACCCGGTCAAGCGAGCCATCGAACTACCCGGCGCAGGCCCCGCGCTGCTTGTCGATACAGCCGGCTTTGACGATGATTCACAACTCGGAGACGAGCGAGTCAAACTCACTCAAAAAGCATTGGAAACCGCTGATATAGTCCTGTTGCTTGTCGGCTCCAATAACGAGAGTGAAACCCTTTGGGAAACAAAAATAAAGGAAAGCGGTTTACCTTATATCCGGGTCGCCAATAAACAGGACCAGCGTCATCACCAAATTGATGATGCAGTTAATGTTGATGCATTGCATCGCATAGGCCGTATGTCGCTCATCGATGCCATCCTTCGTAAAATACCGTCCGATTTTGCTCCACGCGATTTACTTGGTGACCTCGTGAACGACGGTGACACCGTTCTCCTTGTAATGCCTCAGGACAAACAAGCGCCCAAAGGCCGTCTTATTTTACCTCAGGTTCAAACAATAAGAGCCCTTCTTGACCGCGGATGTATAGCAATTACCGCAACACCTCAAAAACTCGGAGATGCACTTAAAGCTATCAACGGATGTCCCGACCTTGTAATAACCGATTCCCAGGTTTTTGATTTTGTTGAGCAGTATATTCCCGAGGGTTGCCGACTCACCTCTTTTTCGGTCCTCATGGCTGCTTATAAAGGAGATATCGATTATTTTGTAGAGAGTGCGCGCGCTATTAAAAATCTTGATGGTAACAGCCGTGTTCTCATTGCCGAAGCTTGCACTCATGCTCCGGCGACCGAAGACATCGGTCGGGTTAAAATCCCTGCCATGCTCCGTAAAAAAGCCGGAGATTCAATCAAAATCGATATTGTAAGCGGTAAAGATTTTCCTGATGATCCCACCGGATATGATCTGATTATTCACTGTGGCGGATGTATGTTTAACCGCCGCATGATTTTGAATCGTGTAGGGCGTGCCCGTAAAGCCGGGGTACCCATGACCAACTACGGCATCACTATAGCATTACTGAAAGGTATTCTCGATAGGGTCGTCTACTGAATTATTTCAAAATCAATCCCGTCATTATTACACATTTCCTTCAGTTCTTTTGTTGGATTGACAAGTACAACCTTTGCCCCGGGGCAAAGGTTTATCATTTTATAATCATCCTGATGGTCGGTAAAGATATATTCCACTACATCGTCCTCTTTAATGAGGTCTTTGAGAATCAATGCCTTGCGCTCCCCTCTTGTCTCGACATAATCATCTGCTGACAACGTCATCCATGTACCCCCGGTAAACGAAAAATCATAATAATAGCCTAAGTAGCTGACATATTGATGGGGTGAAGCCGATAATAAAACTGTATAATACCCTGCCTTATTCAAGTTCATAAGCTCTTTGGTCACTTTTTTATTGCACAAATCGGTCATTTTCAGGGCAAATAACAAAAAATATACCCTCTCTAATTTTTTATCGGCAATTTCCATTATCTCAAACTTGGCTTCACGTCGGGATTTAAGGCCTCGATATTGCTTTATAAATATATTTAATACCTTGAGAGCGGTCCTATATTCACCCAAGAACTTTACTAAAACAAAAATAAGGAATTTGACAAACCGGTTGAATGTACTACCGTTTATCAAAGTCCCGTCAAGATCAAAAACGGCTATTTTACGTCCCTGGCCCATGGCATTCTTAAAATTATACCGTTATTAAACAACCGATAATCGGGATATGATTCCAAATCGCTCATCGTTACAGTAAGGACTGCGGTTTTTATTTCACAATCAATGTTATCACGTTTTATTTTTCTGATTATTGAGGAGAGTGTCTTACCGCTATCCACCGCATCATCGACGATCAATATCGATTTATAAGCAGCCGATATCAGTTTTTCTGATACTTTAAATTCTTTTTGTGGAATATATGATTTTGCCCTGAGTGAAAAAATTCTAAGAACGTTAAGAAAAGCCGTAGGAAAACGTTTTAATATTCTCGATATAACTCGACCTTGTGTTTGTTTTCCTGTTTTTTTTAATTGAACAAACTCTATGTCACTCGGGCTGTATAATCGTTCCAATTCATTAAAGACCAGCAATCCCGGAATTATTCCCCCACTACCAACCGCCACAACAAGTTCAGGACGGTAACCCGATTTAAAAATCTGACAAGCGAGAGTGCCGCTCATGTCTTTAAGCTGAGAGAGTGTGACATCCCTGACTACCATTTCATCACAAATTTAACAACACTCATTCCGGCATAAGATAACAATGCCATAGCCCTGTTTTTTAGGCGAGCATTTTTATCTCTCAATATTTCGGGTGCCAATTGCTTGATTTCGCGCTCAATTAAATTTAATTGTGAAGTGCCAATATCCAGACGGCGACAACAATAGCGTCTTAGTATATTCATCAAAGCACTGAAACGGCGATGTTTCAAGGCTGCAATCAATTCAGGTGCTTGACTACCGGTTTCTTTTTCAAGTCTTTCAGTCACAGTGAGTAAGTCAAGATGACTCGAAGAATCACTGTTCATGAAACCGAACCTGTTTTTACGATAGTAATAAATCTTTTGGTTGATGCGTGCTATCTCGGTAACCTGGCTATAGAGTTTCGGTAAAATCAACAGGTCTTCATATCTGAGATCCGGTTCAAAATTTATTTCACTAAAAAGTCTGCGGTCAAATAGTTTGGCAAACGGAGCCGAATCAAATCCGTCGCGCTGATAGAACATAGACTCCATTATCTCGACAGGTTTGCAAAGAATAATCTCATCTTGTCCGATATTCTCGCTCAAGGCTTTCATTGAATGGGCTACGGGTGATATAACGATTGGTGCTCCTGTTTTTTCTGAAACCGACACAAGATATTCAAGCATCCGGGATCCAGCAATATCATCTGAATCGACAAAAGTCACATAGCGTCCCGTTGCAATTTGCAGTCCCTTGTTGCGGGCTATCGAGACACCGTGACTTGTGTCGGTCCGGATATATCTGATTCGTTTATCAGCACCGGCATAACGCCGTGCTATCTCACGAGTAAAATCAGTTGAACCGTCATCAACGATTATCAGTTCAAAATCATTGTATGTCTGGTTAATAAGAGATTCAATAGCCGCAGCAATGTGCCGCTGGCCATCTCTTACAGGCATAATAACACTGACAACACGTCGACCCGGTTCAACCATCATAATCATTTGTATTTTAAAGGCATTGAAGCCGGTGACTCATTGTTTACACGGTCAAGAGCGGTTACGTAAATAATCGACCCTTTTTTTACCGATTTGGGAAGTTCGAGTGAAGTACCGCGTGTCACGGCAATGATGTTTTCAGGGTTTTCAATAGCAGCCGGATCTACTTTGTCCGATTTATAAACCACATATTGAATAACATCTTCAGTCTTACCTTTTGCCTGATTTCCTTTCCATGAAACAACGCCGTCCTTGATGTTCACACCCTTTACTGCCTCAGGCTTATTTGAGCTTATCCAGGGATATGAAGGAACGAGAGCGATTGTCGACTGTAAATCGTTGGCAAGTGAATCGGCAACCCCGAGAAAGTTCCGGGTAATATAATATCCGGGCCACCAGCAGTTGCCCTGAACGTTCTCAAGCTTACGCGAAAGCTCCACTTTGTGACGAAGCTGTGATTTCTCGGTTGACGGCGCGAGGTCGGGATTTTTCATCGTGGCATTTACATCCTGTCCAAAATACATGTGTCGTCCATTGGCATTTTTGTCCCACCATCCGGCAAGTTCAAGCGAAGAGGCACGTTTGTTTTCAAGAGTCCAATACAACTGAGGGAGCATATAGTCGACCCATCCTTCTTTGGTCCACAAGAGAACGTCGGCATAGAGGTCATCATAATTCTGGAGTCCGTTGGTCTTGCTGCCTTTGGGGTCTGATGATTCGTTACGCCAGATTCCAAAGGGGCTTATACCGAAACGAACCCACGGTTTATTCTGAGCTATTGTTCCATGAATCTCTTTTATAAGCTGGTTCACATTTTCACGACGCCAGTTATCAAGAGTCATTCCGTTACCATATTTCTTATAAGAAGCGTCATCAGGAAATTTCTGACCGGCAACAGGATAAGGATAGAAATAATCATCCATGTGAATAGCGTCGACATCATATCGGTTAATGATATCGGCTACTACATCACAAATAAATTTACGGTTTTCAGGTAAACCCGGGTCAAAATATGTTGCACCGTTAAACTTCAGGAAGCGTCCGGGCTCTTTGTTTACAAGATGATTTTTGGGAAGAGTATCTTTGCCCGATGTAGTGACACGGTAAGGATTGAGCCATGCGTGCAATTCCATACCGCGCTTATGACACTCTTCAGTCATAAATTCCAACGGATCCCAGTAGGGTGACGGAGCCTTTCCGTTCTCACCGGTAAGGAATTTGCTCCACGGTTCAAAATTTGACAGATAGAAGGCGTCGGCAGTCGGGCGCACCTGAAATACGACAGCATTTACACCGGTCATCTGCAGGGAATCGAGCAACGATGTGAGATAGGCTTTGTTCTGCTCGGTTGTCTGGCGTGCATACTGCGGCTGGTGTACCGTATGGACCCAAGCACCTCTGAATTCATGTTTAGGATGCACACCCCACAATGATGCGGCGGCAAGAAGTCCTGAAATCAACAAAATACTTTTTTTCATGATTGAATTTATTTAGAGTTAGTTATCGTCCTCGTCGTCGATATCGTCAAAATCAAAGTCCCATCCTGAGTCAAATGCTTCCTCAGTAAAACGGGCAAGATCTCGACCCTCGCGTTTGGTGGGTCGTCCAAGTCCTTTTCGACGATCTATAAAACCGTTTATTTTTACTATTTCCAACAGGTCGAGCTGTGATTGTGGAGTTATATTTTCCATATATTCAGGCACAAGTTTGGCTCCAAGTCGGTTTTCAGTAAGTGCTTTGACCCTGAATGTATATGTAACCGGTGATTTTCTCACATTGACCGTATCGCCAACCTTGATAGTTCGCGACGGTTTGGCTATGACCTGATTCTCACCGATGGTCACGCGACCTTTTTTACAAGCTTCGGTTGCAAGAGTGCGCGTTTTAAAAATACGCATGGCCCACAACCATTTGTCAACTCTGACTTCCTGAGGCATATACGGCTATTATTTATTGTTAAAATCACACATTGCCGTCTGAATTCCGGCAAGACAAAAGGTTTTGATGGCGTCGACTGCCACATCTATTCTGACTGGCAGTTGCTGTCGCTGGTCAAGGGTAAAACAACCGAGAACATATTCGATTTGGCGTCCTCGCGGAAAATCGTTACCTATCCCAAATCTCAATCGGGGATAATCCTCGGTTCCGAGCATCTGGGCAATACTTTTGAGACCGTTATGGCCGGCATCGCTTCCTTTGGGTTTGAGTCTTATTGCGCCAAAAGGTAACGCAAGGTCATCGACAATCACAAGAATATTATTGATGTCGATTGATTCCTTATCTTTCCAATATCTGACGGCATTGCCGCTCAGATTCATATAGGTTGACGGCTTAAGCAATATCAGCTGTTTATTTTTCAATCTCATTCGGGCCACATCGCCATAACGTTCGGTCGAAAAAGAAATATTGGATGCCTCGGCAAAGGCATCCAATACTTTAAATCCGATATTATGGCGTGTATCGCGATATTCATCGCCGATATTGCCAAGCCCTACGATCAGATATTTCATAGGGATACTTTATCGATGTTGAATTTTTACTTGCCAGAAGCGGCTGCAGCAGCGGCACCACGGGCGGCACGAGTGAGCTGTACGGCGCAGACAACAGCATTTTTAGCATTAACGAGTTCAAGACCTTCGAAGTGGAGATCGCCAATCTGAAGAGTCTTGCCGAGACCAAGGTTGTCAACGTTGATGACAACACGTTCGGGAATGTTGCTGTAGATTGATTTAACTTTGATTTTCTTCATTGAAAGAGTAAGCTTACCACCGGCTTTAACACCTTCGGCGTGACCTTCAAGCTGAACGGGAACTTCCATAACAACAGGTTTCTTGTCGGTTACCTCAAGAAGATCAATGTGAAGGATAGTATCTTTTACAGGATGGAACTGAATCTCTTTGAGAACAGCCATTTTGGTTTGACCGTTAAATGAGAGTTCAATTGCAAAGATGTCGGGAGTATAGATAAGTTTGCGTACTGCATCGTTGCTTACAACAAGGTCAGTGGTAATCATTGACTTGCCGTTGCCAAGATTTACAAGTTTCTGGCCGGGGGCAAGAGTTACGTTTTCACCTGATTCGATGATTTCACCACCGTTGAGAACTACAGGGATAAGACCTTCGCTACGGAGAGCTTTAGCTGCTTTTTTGCCGAGCTCTATACGAGGACGGGCTTCAAGTTTAAATGTTTTCATTTGTTTTTGTTAAATGTGTTACTCAAAATTAAGTGATTGATTTGTTGCTCCTTAATTTCCCATCACACGGGATTGCTAAAAAGCGGTGCAAATTTACTCATTTTTTGTGTTATAGTCAAGAATATTTGCATATTTAATTGACTATAACACGAAAAAATAATGTTAATTTACTTTATTTTGTCATTTCTGTTATAATTGACTTGATTTTATCGGCAAGTGCTTCGGCCTCTTCCATTGTGTGAGCCTCGGAATAGATACGGATAATAGGCTCTGTATTGGATTTACGAAGGTGTACCCATGATTCATCAAAGTCAATTTTAACACCGTCGATATCGGTAATTTTCTCTCCGGCAAAACGTTCTTTAACCGCTTCGAGAATCTTGTCGACATTAATTTCGGGTGTAAGTTCAATTTTTGATTTTGCAATCGAGTATGCCGGATATTGCTTTTTGAGCTCGCTCACTTTTTTGCCGCTCTTGGCAAGTAATGTGAGGAACAAAGCGACTCCGACAAGGGCATCGCGGCCATAGTGTGATGCCGGATAAATGACACCACCGTTACCCTCGCCGCCAATAACGGCTCCAGTCTCTTTCATTTTGGTGACAACGTTGACTTCACCAACCGCTGACGCATTATATGTGCATCCGTGAGATTGAGTGACATCGCGGAGCGCGCGTGACGAACTCAAGTTGCTCACTGTTGCTCCCGGAGTTTTTGAAAGAATATAATCGGCCACGGCAACAAGCGTGTATTCCTCGACAAACATCTCTCCGTTTTCCATCACGATAGCGAGACGGTCTACATCAGGGTCTACCACAAAGCCTACATCTGCTTTTGAATTTTTCATAAGCGATGCAATCTGAGTAAGGTTTTCGGGGATTGGCTCGGGAGTGTGGGCAAAACGTCCTGAAGGCTCGCAGTTAAGCTCTATGATATTTTTCACACCGAGTCGGCGGAGAAGTTCGGGAATGACAACACCGCCAACCGAGTTGACAGCATCAACGGCTACCGTAAAGTCGGCTTTTGCGATTGCTTCTGTATCAACGAGTTCGAGGTCAAGGACTTTATCAATGTGACGACGTGTATAGGTATTGTTAACATACTCATGACCGAGTTCATCGACTTCGACAAACTGATATTCCTCGGTTTCGGCTATTCTCAACACCTCTTTACCCTGAGCATCATTAAGGAATTCACCATCCTGATTAAGTAATTTCAGGGCGTTCCACTGTTTGGGATTGTGTGAAGCGGTGAGAATGATACCACCGCAAGCACCTTCCTCTACAACAGCGATTTCGGTAGTCGGTGTTGTGGCAAGACCAATGTTAATAACATCAAATCCCATCGCAACAAGCGTTCCGACAACAATGTCATTAACCATCTTACCCGATAGTCGGGCGTCGCGACCGACAACTATACAACGCGAACGACAAGTTGTGGTCTTTTTTATAAAAGCGGCATAAGCAGCCGTAAATTTTACAATATCCAGCGGGCTGAGACCTTCACCGGGGCGGCTTCCGATCGTACCACGGATGCCTGAAATTGACTTAATCAATGACATTTTTATTCAGTTTTGGGTTATCCTTAGTTAGTAATGAATGTTTACGTTATACTGCCGGTTTAAAATAACGGATGTTATATAAGAACGGATTGACATATGAAATCTCAGAGGTGAGACCATATTGTGATTTTACAACAATATTTACCTTGGCATTGTATTTCAGATAGGTCATGGGCAACTGAATACCAGGGCCATACTGTGACGAAGCTGTTATGCTATAGTTGTTAAGACGGAACCAGGTCGCCGAGAGTTCCATATCATTGGCATTACCACTTCCGGCAGGCAATGTATCCGATTCAGCGTAATTACTCAAATCATAACGTGTATAACGGAAATATATCACTTCATCGGTCTCGGGACGCTCGCCGTTACCCGGGTCAAGAACCTGCATGTACACGTTTCCTTCGTCATCCATGCGATAATAGGGCGCATTCTCGCCATATTCAAATACTGAATCAGCCGGGACATAGTTTATAACTTTCTGGTTTGCCAGAAATGCGTTGATGTTTTTCTTCTCGTCGTTGAGAAGTTCTGAATAACTCTTGGAATCACTACACGACATAAATGATAGCGACAACATGAGTGTTGCCATTCCTCCGAGAATTATTCTGCTTGATATTTTCATAATTGTTTTTATTGTCTGTCCTTGTTAATTTTAACCTAAATATCAGTGTTATATATATTTAAGTGCTATTCTTTAAAGTATTTATCAAAGTCGGCCATCGCCTTTTCAAATGTCTTGACCGCTTCTTCCATCGTGCCGTAAAATTCACCTCCGGCGGCATTTTTATGTCCACCTCCGTTGAAATATTTAGAACACATCTCGTTTACCGGAATATCTCCTTCAGAGCGGGTTGACACTTTTACATATCCGTCGGCCTGACGCAAAAATACGACATATTTTATTTCGGGGACCGATAACGGAACATTGACAAGCCCTTCGGTAAGCCCGGGTTGATAATCATATTTTTCAAGATCATCTTTATCGAGAACCATGAGCGCGGCTCCATGTTCAGGATAGAAATATGTACGCTCGGCTATGGCATAACCGTTTATTTTAAGCTGATTGATTGTCTTTGTATTGAATGCTTTTTTATAAAGGGCATCTTTATCGATACCGCGTCTCAACAGCTCGGCAATAACTATATATAGGTCGGGGTCCTGGCTGTTATATGAAAAATTGCCTGTATCGGTCATCATACCTGTATAGATACACGACGCCACTTTCTTATCTACGAGCCTAAACCAGCCAAGTTGGCATATAACCCTGAAAAGCAACATACAGGTAGACGAAATCTCGGGACGCGATACTATGACATCGGCCTTGACTTCAGGATTGAGATGATGGTCAATCAATATCAGGGGAGCCTTTGACGATTCAAGCGCGCTTTGCAGACGGTCTATACGGTAAGGTGCATTAAAATCAAGACAGAATATCAAATCGGCCTCTCGAAACAATTGGCGCGAAAAATCTTCATGACGGGTAGCTGCCACCGCTTCCTTTACACCGGGGATAAACATCAGCGATACCGGAACCTGATCGGGGGTAACAACATGCACTTTCTTACCCATTGCGGCAAGGACATGATACAAAGCCATTGATGACCCGAGAGCATCGCCGTCGGGTGCCAGATGACAAGTGATGACTATATTGTTGGCCACACGTGTCAGCTCTTCAATTTTTTTGATCTTGTCAGCTTCAATTATAGGGTTGAGCATACTCTTTCTATTTAATGTGCAAATTTAATCATTAATATGTGAAAAGTCTGACATTTGTTATCTAAAAAAAATTAAAATTCATAAAACAAGGAGGTTGTGCCAATGTTGGCACAACCTCCTCTTGTTTTGTTCTGAAATGATTTGAGGTGTCACTCATCATTTCCTCTTGTCTTGGCTTTAGATTTTGACTTGGATGTTGATGTCTCAAGATCTTTTTCTTCCTTGAGATCGACTTCATTACGATTTTTGTCGACTACACGATATTGAAGGTAGGCAAGTGACTGGTCGGGTAAAATCTTGAATGAACCGCCAATCTGAAATTTCCATTTTGTCGCTAAAGAAATAAGACCTTTCTTGAGATACGCGTCTACAAACGGATGAACATATACAATAAAGTTGCTCATCGACAAGTCGTTGACCATATATTCAATTTTTTCACGTATTTTATCGGTAAACAACAGCGAGGGCTGCACCTCCCCTTTCCCGAAGCACGACGGACACGTCTCGGTCGTCACTATATCGAGCGCCGGACGCACCCTTTGACGAGTTATCTGCATGAGACCGAACTTGCTTAGTGGCAAGATATTGTGGCGAGCCCTGTCGTTGGCCATGACCTCGCGCATGTGCTCATACAGTTTCTGGCGATGCTCGGCCTTGTTCATGTCTATAAAGTCGATGACAATGATACCGCCCATATCTCGCAACCTGAGCTGACGGGCAATTTCGTCAGCGGCTCTCATATTTACTTCAAGGGCATTGCTTTCCTGGTCGTTACCGGCTTTGGCTCGGTTACCCGAATTGACATCAATCACATGGAGCGCCTCGGTATGTTCTATAATAATATAGGCGCCCGACCTAAATGATACAGTCTTCCCAAAGGAAGATTTAATTTGTTTTGTGATGTTGAAATGGTCAAATATAGGCTGATCATCGCTATACAGTTTGACTATTTCTTTACGATCGGGTGCTATGAGAGATACATATTTGTCAATCTGAGCCTTTACATCGGCGTTATTAACATAAATATCTTCAAATGTAGGACTGAATATATCTCGCAAAACTCCCACAATTCGGCTTTCTTCTTCAAAAATAAGCGACGGGACCTGAGCTTTCTGAGCCTTTTCAATGGTTGTTTCCCAACAATTTAGCAACGTTTTAAGCTCGTTGTTGAGTTCGGCAACTCTCTTGCCCTCGGCCGATGTCCTGACAATCACGCCAAAATTTTTGGGACGGATTGACTCAATCAGCTGGCGCAGGCGTACCTTCTCCTCGCTCGTCTTGATTTTTTGAGATATGGAAATTTTGTCGCTGAAGGGTATCAGCACCAGATAGCGGCCTGTAAATGTGATTTCGGTTGTCAGTCGCGGACCTTTTGACGATATAGGTTCCTTGACAATCTGAACCAAAAGTTCCTGACCGGCTGTCAGCAGGTCAGGTATCGCGCCATGTTTGTCAATATCGGGCTTGAGCTTCATCTTTGAGAGCTGCGGTACCTTCTTCTTGTCGGTTAGAAGCTCCTTGACAAACTCGGCGTATGACGAAAATCTTGAGCCAAGATCTAAGTAATGCAAAAATGCGTCCTTCTCATACCCCACGTTGACAAAAGCAGCATTTAGTCCCGGCATAAGTTTTTTGACTTTGGCCAGATAAATGTCGCCGACACCATAGGCAAGATTTCGCGACTCTTTCTGTAAAGAAACGAGCCGTGAATCCTCGAGAAGCGCAATCGACACCTCTGATGACTGAACATCTACTATTAGTTCACTCTTCATTGGGCTTAGATCATGATTTTTAACTGGTTAAACGATAATTTAAATAATTCCCCGTGGGAATCTCGTTCAAAAACGCGAAGAACAAACTGACACCGGTCTTAATAATCACATATCATCCCGTATGAAAGTTTGTTCTTGTATGGCGTTATTGTCTTAAAGAAGAACCGTGATTACGGATTATTTCTTCTTATGACGATTTTTTCTTAAACGTTTTTTACGTTTGTGAGTAGCCATCTTGTGGCCTTTTCTTTTCTTTCCGCTGGGCATTGTAGGTGAAAGTTAAAGGATTAATAATATATTTTGTGCCACGGACAACCGACATCATAAGTAGTCGACCGTAACGTTGTAATCTCTTACTAACTATCAGCGAACTTCCGATTTAAACGCGTCTGAGGGTTTGAACGCGGGAATACGGTGCTCGGGGATAATGATAGTGGTGTTCTTTGAAATGTTGCGGGCTGTTTTTTCTGAACGAGTTTTCAGAATGAAGCTACCAAAACCACGAAGATAAACGTTTTCACCTTTAGAAAGTGAATCTTTTACTACTTCCATGAAAGCTTCTACAGTCTGAAGTACCAATTCTTTAGGTAAACCCTTTGATTTGGAAATTTCGTTTACGATGTCTGCTTTTGTCATATCTTTAAATCTTTATAATAATTTGATTAAACGTGTTGATTGGTAGAGCGATAACCCTCTTTCAAGGGGTGCTCCCGTTTTTTGCAGTGCAAATATCGGAATTTTTTTTTACATAACAGCTATATGAGACCTAATTTTTTTTCAATTAGGGGGATAAATCATTTTTTTAACATGAAAAAACACTATCATGATACTTTGTATCACATTTCAGTTTCTTCACAAAATCAATTCCTACCTGCGTTTTAATATTGAATCGTAGCGTTCGGGGTCGGTAATAACTTTGACCGCCTCGGCAAAAATAGGATCAAGAGGATTGATGATGCGGCTATACGTTCCGTTTTCAAACAAATCACGTCCAATCAATCCTTTTATATTTGATTCGATCAGTATTCGTGATTTTTCGGCCTGGGACTCGTCATATTTTATTGAATCGTTGACTGCCAGACGTTTGATTTCGTCAAGCATATCAGGGGTGACTGCAAATTGCTCGACAAACTTCTCCTCATTATTATATTCTTTTTTCAATTTATTACGGTTGTCATCAACATAGTGAACCACAAAACGATTCAAAATGCCTTTGGCCACAAGGTCTCGGTAATAGGGGGTAAGCAACGTCGTGTCGATTGGTACAAATACATCGGGCATAATACCCCCGCCTCCATATATTGTTCGCCCGTTTTTGAGGGTGGTCACTTTTTGAGACTGGTCAAAATGGACGCTATCGACACTACTGAACTCCCCTGCTTCGTAACGGTGAAGTATGTCGAGTTGATAATCGTCCGATTCCCCCGGTTTATAAGGTTTTTGAATCGTTCGTCCCGACGGTGTATAATAACGTGACACCGTTAGGCGAATCATCGAGCCATCGGGGAATGGTATCGGACGCTGCACAAGCCCTTTACCAAAGGTGCGACGTCCTACGATTACTCCGCGGTCATGGTCCTGAAT
>JAIDNJ010000194.1 GCA_029063895.1 Muribaculaceae bacterium
TTTTTGCCTTGTTCTTCAGTCACGTAGCTACAGCTACGCTCCTTCATCACAAGACAAAAATCACTCAGAGATATGCGGCCCCAGCGTTAACAAATATTGGGGAACGGGGTCTTAGTTTGCACTTCAGTTTTAATTTACAACACGTCACTTGATAAGTTTTAAGGTATTGCCTGAATTACAGTCAGTAACGTTTTGAAAAAATTTGCCGTGTTGCATCACCACCTTCAACACTTGTTTTCGTGCTTATTTCGGGAATCAATGATGGTTTTCATGTTGTTCTGAGCCCATTCGGTTAGATTCAGGATGATAGGGACAAGCGACCGGCCGGTATCGGTCAGAGCATATTCGACACGTGGAGGCACTTCCTGATAAAATGAACGGCTGACAAGACCATCGGCCTCAAGAGTCCGAAGCGTCGACGACAATATGCGCGACGATATGTCGGGGATCATTCGCCCCAGCTGATTGTATCTCACAGGCTCGTTCTCGCTCAGTACAAGAATGACAAGGAGGGCCCATTTATTGCCAAAACGGGCTACGACATTACGCACCGGACAAATCTCTATAATGGAGTTTAATTGTTCTTTTTTTCTCATGTTTTGTTATATTTCATCCACAAAATTAAGGTATAATATCAATATTTGCAACCAAAAACAATATGTAGATTTTTTTTTATTTTTATTTAAACGGCAACTGCCTGAGAATCACCAAAAGCGATAAAAAGGTTACTTAGTGTCTATTATGTAAGTAGTTGATTTATAAAACTTAATATATTAACTTTGCATTATATAACCATATGTTTAACCTCTAAATTCAACAAAACAATGACACGCAAAGACAATGGTGCATTTAAGCACACTGCCCAAGCTTATCTCTGCAACAACAGTGAAACCGAGAAACCGACCGGTGCATGTGGTTCGGCCTGTGGAGCAGGTGACGAAAAACCTGAACCCAAACCGGCAGCCTGCGGTTCGGCCTGTGGCGCAGGAGAGAAGTAAAAATCCTCATTTTTTAAATGCGGCTCCGGGACAATATGATTACTCAACGTCCCGGAGTCCGTAGTTTTTTAGATATAACAATTTTATGGATTATTTTGCGTTTCAATGGCACATAACCGATAGCTGTGACCAGCGGTGTGAACATTGCTATATTTTTTCAGAAGGCCATCCCCACTTGATTGAAATGCCCGTAAAGGATGCCAAAGTCGTTATAGAACAATGTCTTGACATGTGCCGTCACATGAACAGGCTTCCATATTTCTATATCACTGGTGGAGATCCAATATTACACCAAGATTTCAATAGAATAATGTCAATGCTCAAAATGCATGACATCCCGTTCACGATTCTGGGCAATCCGTTTCATATCACCGACGAGCTTTGTCGCCAACTGAAATCGTATGGCTGTGAAAAATATCAGCTGTCGATTGACGGTATGAGAGAGACTCACGACTCAATACGTAAACCCGGATCGTTTGACACCACCGTCGAGAAAATAGATGTATTGAAACGCAACGGCATAAGAGTGGCTGTAATGACAACAGTATCGGGTACAAATCTCAGCGAGATTCCCGACATTATCGACCTTGTAGTCGAGAAAGGGGTCAACGTCTTTGCGTTTGGTCGCTACTGCCCTACCTCATCAGAAAAATCAACCCATATCTCACCCGGGGAATACCGGAATTTTCTCGACCTCATCTGGCATAAATTTGAACAACACAAGGATTCGGGAACGATATTCAATCTGAAAGATCATCTTTGGACACTATATCTCTATGAAAAAGGGTTGTTCAAAATTCCAGCTGATAGCGAACCTGATGTAATCTATGACGGATGTCACTGTGGCGACTGTCACTTCACAATACAACCTAACGGAAATGTCATGGCATGCCGCCGTTTTGAAAGCGTAGTGGGCAATCTTTTTAAAAAGCCGCTCTATAACATTTGGACCGGTACTGAAATGAACTATTACCGTCAATTTGAAAAGTTTGAGAAATGTGCCAAATGTGAACTGCTCCGCTTTTGCCGCGGATGTCCGGCGGTAGCCTATGGCTATCACAGATCATTTTATTCACCCGACCCTCAATGCTGGAAAGAAATATGAAAGCTGTTGTACTGACCAAGCCCTGCGAGGCAATGGAAATGACTTTGAGTGAAGTTCCTGTTCCATCTGTAAAACCGGGATGGGTACTTATCAAAGTCAATGCTTTTGGCATCAACCATTCAGAAGTGTTACTGCGAAAATTTGAAATTGAGCAACCTTATATCAATAAACCTATAATACCCGGTATCGAGTGTGTAGGTACTATTGCTGACCGAGGAGACACCCGTTTTAAAAACGGAGAGCGTGTGATGGCTCTGATGGGTGGAATGGGCCGAAATTTCAATGGAAGTTATGCCGAGTATGTCCTGATA
This sequence comes from Muribaculaceae bacterium, assembly GCA_029063895.1. GTDB lineage: Bacteria > Bacteroidota > Bacteroidia > Bacteroidales > Muribaculaceae > CAJUPY01. The sequence continues at coordinate 2,415 of JAIDNJ010000194.1, forward strand.
CCCGAAAGTCATGTTTTCAGTGTTGATTCAAGCCTTGCAAACAACCAACTCGGCGCGATTCCCGAAACATTTTACACGGCATACGGTTCACTGGTATTGTCACTCCAGATCAATAGCGAGGACACCCTGCTCATTCGTGGCGGAACGTCGACCGTAGGACTGGCGGCTTTACAACTCGCCAAGTCTATCGGTGCAAAAGTAATCTCCACTACCCGCAACGAAAGCAGAAGCGCCATACTTAAAAGATACGGAGCTGATGATGTAATGATTGAGTGCGATAATCTTTACAAATCTTTTTTGAACAAATATCCCCACGGCGCTACTAAAGTCCTTGAACTTATCGGAGCAAAAACACTCCGCGATTCTCTTAAACTCACTTCGGTCCACGGTATCGTGTGTCACACCGGACTGCTCGGAGGAATCTTCGGTATTAAAAACTTTGACCCCATAAAGGAAATTCCATCGGGAGTTTACCTTACGGGGTTTTACAGCAATAACCCTACACAGAAAGAAATTGACGGAATGATGTCTATTATCGATCAGAGTGACATCCGCCCCATAATAGCCCACGTATTTAATATGACCGAGATTACCGATGCCCATGCACTCGCCGAGCAACGAGGTTTAACAGGAAAAATAGTCGTCACGGTTTAACCCGTGGATAAGACTCCGTCATATTTTTTTGAACCATATACAACCCGGCAGCGTTATACTGACAATTAAAAGAATTGTCAAACATAACCAAACCCCAAATTTTATGAAGAATTTAGGTATCATCCTCGCCGCACTTGGCGGAGTCGCTGCCGGAGCAGCTTTAGGTCTTTTGTTCGCACCCGAAAAAGGTGAAAAAACACGCGCGAACATCCGTGAATATATCAAAGAAAAATGCCCGATGATTAAAAGTGACAAACTCGAAGAGATTGTCAATCAGATTGCAGCCGAAATCAAAGACTGAAACCGGTCATCAATCGTTTTTCATTGTCTAATCCCCAATTTTTGAAATTATGAAATATT
>JAIDNJ010000195.1 GCA_029063895.1 Muribaculaceae bacterium
TCCCGAGGCAGCCTCCATGCTCAATGATTTTATCGCCGGCAAACTCCCCGAAATCGATTACGCCTCAATCGTCCATAAAGCCGATATCGCCACACGCACCGCATCGGCCAACGTTCTCTCGGTTCTCGGCGAAAAAGTTAAAAACATGATTGTATCGAGTGCCGACCTCGCCAACTCGGACAAGACCGACGCATTCCTTAAGAAAACCGGAGCAATCACCCACGGTGACTTCTCGGGGGCGTTCCTCCACGCCGGTGTCGCCGAGTTGACAATGGCCGCCGTCATGAACGGCATCGTCCTTCACGGCGGTATGATCGCTGCCTGCGGTACATTCTTTGTATTCAGCGATTACATGAAACCGGCTGTCCGCATGGCTGCCCTCATGCAACTTCCGGTCAAATACATCTGGACCCACGACGCTTTCCGTGTCGGTGAAGACGGACCAACCCACGAGCCTGTTGAACAGGAAGCCCAGATCAGACTGCTTGAAGAACTCCGCAACTTCAGCGGTCAGCCTTCACTCCTCGCCATTCGACCCGCCGACTCGGCCGAAACCACCATCGCCTGGCAAATGGCGATGGAAAACGACAAGACTCCTACCGCACTCATCCTTTCGCGTCAGGACCTCAAGGATCTCCCCTCGCCCACCGGCGACCGTCTCCGAGAAGCCGAAGGCATGCGTCACGGCGGCTATGTCGTTCTTGACAATCCCAGTTCAAAAGTCACCCTCGTGGCCAATGGTTCGGAAGTATCGCTCCTTTGTGAGGTTGCCGTTCTCCTCGAAGCCGAAAACATCCCCTGCCGCGTTGTATCAGTGCCCTCGATTGGCCTTTTCAACAATCAGGATACAGAATATCGCGAAAGCGTTATTCCCGCCAAGACACCCGTATTTGGTCTCACTGCCGGTCTCCCGTCGACACTCCGCTCGGTTGTAGGCGCCAACGGCTATGTATATGGTCTTGACCACTTTGGCGCATCGGCTCCCTACAAGGTTCTTGACGAGAAATTTGGTTTCACCGCCCAGAACATCCTCATGGAGGTGCGCAAGTTCATCCGCATGTAATTCAATCCCATACTTCATTCATTTGATTACTTCCATGGCGCTGTGTCAAAAACTGGCACAGCGCCTTGCTATTCTTTGATACACATTGGCATCAACCGACATTACTTATTACAATGACTACCGAACGATTTAACAGAGTGGAACTTCTTGTTGGTTCCGAAGCAATGAGCCGTCTTGCATCAACACGCGTCATCATCTTTGGGGTTGGAGGCGTGGGCAGCTGGGCGGCCGAGAGCCTTGTCCGATCAGGCATCGGCCATCTCGCTCTTGTCGATTTTGACCGCGTGGAAGCCTCCAACATCAACCGTCAGCTCCCGGCCACGACATCAACCGTGGGCCATATCAAGGCCGATGTAATGGCCGACAGGCTTCTTGATATAAATCCCGATTGTGAGATTGTCCCGATAAGGGAATTTTACACCGAGTCGACAGCCGGCAAATTTGACCTTGAGCAGTATGACTATATCATCGACGCCATAGACTCGCTGCGCGACAAAGCCCTACTCATCATCAACGCCACCCGCTGCCGTCATCCCAAACTTTTCTCATCAATGGGAGCTGCCCTCAAGATGGACGCCACGGCCATCGATATAGCCGAGTTCTGGAAAGTGCAGGGATGCCCCCTTGCAGCCGCGTTGCGTCGCAAGTTCAAACACTCGGGAGTATATCCCTCAAAAAAATTCAAATGTGTGTATTCGCCCGAGATATATCGCAACCGCGGACCTCAACCGGCAAGCGATTTAACCGATGGACAGCACGAGGCCACACCCGACAATCTCGACACCATGACCGTAAAGAAAGCCCAGATCAACGGCACGATGGCCCATACCACCGCCATTTTCGGCTTCATGCTCGCCGGTCTTGTTGTCAGCGACATTTGCCGGTAACGCTTAGACCCCGTTCCCCAATATTTGTTAACGCTGGGGTCGCATATCTCTGAGTGATTTTTGTCTTGTGATGAAGGAGCGT
>JAIDNJ010000196.1 GCA_029063895.1 Muribaculaceae bacterium
CATTTTTTGAGTACCCCGGAGCAGAATCGAACTGCTATCTAAGGTTTAGGAAACCTCTATTCTATCCGTTGAACTACCGGGGCAACGTTGTTTTGTGATTGCAAATTTACTAATTATTTTTCAATAATCAACTATTCAGGCCGGAAGTACGTTCTGGGTCGTTAATGCCAGCAGCGCTTTTTCGAGCCGTGGGATAATAGGATAATTGTGACCGCCGCGGTTCCATTCCATAATAGCTCTCAGGCGATAGCGTCTCATGGCAAAAATGACTTCGGCTGTGTCGCCCGATATGCTTTTGAACCGTTCGACTTTTGAATTGGCTTCGGTTACACCAAGCGAGAAGTAAGCCACCCCCGTGCGGTTGACAGGCTCGATATTGTTGATGAAGTTGACAAACCCGTTGTACCAGAACGAGCCCGAAATCGAAGCCATGCTGTCAAAAAACGGTCGGGTCAGCCAAATATAAGTCGCGAAAAGACCTGACAGGGAGATGCCGGCGATGTCGCGCACCTCGGTGTTGCCAAATTTTTCATCTTTCTCGATTGCTGGGATTATTTCACCGATGAGACGGTCGGCAAACGCCTCGGCGTTGCCCCCGAAGCGCGCCTCCTCGGGAAAAACGGGAGGCGCTACCCACGGGGTCATATCGTCGGCCCAGTTTATACCGGTAATGACGGCGAGATTGCAGCGATATGTTTTGGCAAGCCGTTCAACTTCGGTCTCCTCGAGGGGTTGAGGAGCGATGAAGTAGATGGTGTGCCGGTGCCTGTCGGCACTGTAGACACATTTTATATTACCGGTCGTAACTAAAGCCATTTTGTCAAGGTGTCAGATTATGGGGGAGGGTATGATTGTCTTTATCCGTGTTTTATTTTTCGGATGATGGGGCGATTAGCTTGTTGGTGGTGATGAAGTCAACACCCATGTCGGTGAGTTCTTGAGCGCGCACGGGGTCATCGATTGTCCATACGTTGACTTTGAGTCCGTTTTTGTGGAGCATCTCGACGTCCTCGGCTGTAACGGCTGTGTGGATGAGGTCCACGTCGATTTTGTGCTTCATGATCCAGTCGAGAGAGTCTTTCCACTTGCCGCCGCCAAGAAATTGAACGTTGACCTGGGGATAGTTGGCCATGACAAATTCAAGACACGGTTTCATTGAGGTGATGATGATGCATGAGTCAAGATAGCCGTAGCTGTCTACTATTTTCATGAGTTCGGGAATCATTGAACAGTCCTGGCTGTTGATGCCGGGAGTCCATTTGAACTCGATGAGCGGGAGTACACCGGTTTTCTTGCAGTCGTCAAGATACTCGGTAAATGTCGAGATGCGTCCGGCATAGTATGACCCGTTGCGTTTCTGGAGAAAATCTTCCTCAAGGAGCTGTGCGAGGGGAGTTTCCGATATTTTGAGATTGCCACCTACACGTTCGGTGGTCTCGTCGTGCATGATGACAAAAACAGAGTCGGCAGTCAGGCGCACGTCACATTCGAGGTAGGGATAAACGGCGGCACCGTTGAGAAATGCCGCACGGGTGTTTTCGACGCCCCAAGCCGATCCGCGGTGACCTACATAGACGGGCGCTTTGGGTTTGTCCTGAGCGAGAATTGCGAGAATTGCCATCAGAAAAGAGACGGCGGTTAATAAAAATCGTTTCATTGCGTGATTGGTTTATGTTGTAAGTAATTTATTTTACCATTTTTTCAAATGATGCCGGTACCGGTGTTTCAAATCTCATGTCGCGGCGAGTGATGGGATGAACGAAGCGGAGAGTACGCGCATGCAGCGCCAGTCGATGGATGGGACTCGATTTTGCTCCATACTTGCGGTCGCCGGCTATAGGATGCTCCAGATCTTTCATGTGGACACGTATCTGATTTTTACGGCCGGTGTCGAGCGACACTTCCATCAGGGTGTAACCGTTGCCTGTCGCTATGCGTTTCCAGCGGGTGACAGCGAGCTGGCCCTCTTCAGGATTATCGGTCGAGTACACTTCCATTTGTGAATTTTCGGCGAGATAAGACTTGACGGTGCCGCTTTCTTCCTCGACTTTACCCTCGACAACAGCAAGATAGGTGCGCTCAAGCACCATGTTGTTCCAGTTGTGCTGCATCGCTTCCTTGGCCTCGATAGTTTTGGCAAACATCATGAGACCCGATGTGTCGCGGTCGAGACGGTGAATAATAAAAATCTTGTTGCGGGGATCTTTTTCCTTCAGATAGTTTTTGAGGATTGAGTAGGCGGTGCCGTCCTTGACCTTGTCATTGCCCATCGACAATAGTCCGTAGCCCTTCTCGATAACGATAATGTCATCGTCTTCATAGACGATTTTGACACGACGGTTATAAAAGACGGGGAACGTTCTCGACAGGTTTACCTTGACAACATCGCCCGGGATGAGCGGAGTGTTAAATTGAGACGTGACGGTCTCGTTGACCATCACCGAGCCAAATTTAAGAAGCGATTTTATGGACGATCGCTTCCGGTCGGGCATCACCGTACTGAGAAACTCCATCAATGTCGTTTCTCCATCGACGTTGAATGTCAGAATCGTGTCAGGCTTGAACCGGTTGCGGGCCGGTCTTGTATTTTCTTTTTGTGGCATGCTTTCTGTTATTTTTTAGAACGGGCACTGCCGCGTCGGGCTGTAGTCGCTTTCTTTGGACGCGATTCTTCGGCCTCGATTATGTTGCGGCACTCCTCCAGTGTGAGGTCTGAAGGGTTGGCGACGCTTTTTGGTATCTTGTAGTTTGATTTCTTATAAGCGATATAGACTCCGTAACGACCGTTGAGAATCTGGAGGTCGGGGTCCTCGTCAAATGTCTTGACAACTTTCTCTTTGTCCTCCTTGCGCTTGGCCTCGATGAGGGCTATGGCCTCCTCGGCGGTGATTTCGGCAGGTGATATGCTTTTGGGAATCGACACAAACTTTGAATTGTGTTTGATATATGGCCCGAAACGGCCGACGGCGACGGTTATCTCATCGCCCTCAAACTCGCCGATAGTGCGGGGAAACTCAAACAGTTTCATAGCTTCTTCGAGCGTGAGTGTCGATACCGATTGTCCTTTGAGCAGGGATGCAAACTGCGGTTTAACCTCGCTGTCGGTTTCGCCGAGCTGAACCACCGGACCAAATCGGCCGATTTTAACCGATACCTGACGCCCGGTTTTGGGGTCGGTGCCGAGAACACGTTCGCCAACCTTGTGTTCGAGTCTCATGTTGGTGGCAGCCTCGACTGCGGGGTGGAAAATTGAGTAGAAATCGCGTATTTCGGCATTCCACGGCAGCTTGCCTTCGGCTATGCTGTCAAATTTTTCCTCGACGTTGGCAGTGAAGTTAAGGTCGAGTATATCGGGAAAATATTCAGTGAGGAAGTCGTTGACAACCACTCCGGTATCGGTGGGCATCAGGCGACCTTTTTCTGAACCGATTGTCTCGGTACGGGTCGATTTTTCAATCTCTCCGTCTTTGAGCGTGAGTGTCACGGCCTCGCGGGTTTTACCCTCTTTCTCGCTTTTGACCACGTAGAGTCGCTGCTGTATTGTCGAGATTGTAGGTGCGTAGGTTGACGGGCGGCCTATGCCGAGTTCCTCCATTTTCTTTACAAGCGAGGCTTCGGAGTAGCGGGGCGGCTGCATGGTGAAGCGGCTGTCGGCCTTGATGTCGACCATGTCGAGAATGTTGCCTTTGTGGGTTGTCGGCAGCAAAGCCTGAGATGAATCGTTGTCGTTGTCATCGTCGTGTCCCTCGATGTATACTTTGAGAAAACCGTCAAATTTGATTACCTCGCCTGTAGCGGTGAAATGTTCGGGACGGTTTGATATTTCTATCTCGATGACGGTTTTTTCCATGCGGGCATCGGCCATTTGAGAGGCGATAGTACGTTTCCAAATGAGGTTGTAGAGACGTTTTTCCTGAGGAGTACCGTCAATTGTTTTGTTGCTGATATAGGTGGGACGGATGGCTTCGTGGGCTTCCTGAGCGCCTTTTGACGAGGTGTGGTAGTGTCGCACTTTTAGATAATCGTCGCCCATTTCGCTTCTGATTTCCTCCGAGATAGTGTTGATGGCGAGCGACGACAGGTTGACCGAGTCGGTACGCATGTAGGTGATGTGTCCCTCTTCATATAGACGCTGGGCAATCATCATTGTCTGGCTCACGGTCATGCCGAGTTTGCGCGATGCTTCCTGCTGGAGAGTCGAGGTTGTGAACGGTGGCGCCGGGGCTTTGGCAACCGGGCGGACATTGACCGAGGCCACTTTAAACTCAGCGTTTTCACATTCTTTGAGAAACTCTTCGGCTTCCTGTTCAGATGACAGTCGTTTGGACAGCTCGGCCTTGAACTGCTGACCATCGATGCTGAACAAAGCCACGACACGGAAATATTCCTCAGGCACGAAATTTTTTATTTCGTTTTCGCGCTCCACGATGAGACGCACTGCGACCGACTGGACACGTCCGGCCGATAGTGCAGGTTTAATCTTTTTCCATAGCACCGGTGACAGCTCAAAACCTACAATGCGGTCAAGCACACGGCGTGCCTGTTGTGCATCGACGCGGTTGAGGTCGATAGTACGCGGATTTTCAATCGCGTTGAGTATGGCGTTTTTGGTGATTTCATGAAAGACGATGCGCCGCGTGTTGTCGGGCTTCAGGTCAAGCACCTCGAAAAGATGCCATGCGATAGCCTCTCCCTCGCGGTCCTCATCAGATGCGAGCCAAACGGTTTCGGACTCGGCCGCAGCCTTTTTCAGGTTTCTGACAAGCTCTTTCTTGTCCTCGGGTATTTCATATATAGGAGTGAAGTCCTTGTCGACGTCGATACTGAAACTCTTGGATTTCAGGTCTCTGATGTGACCGTAACTCGACATTACCTTATAGTCTTTCCCAAGAAATTTTTCAATGGTTTTCGCTTTGGCAGGTGACTCTACGATGACAAGATTTTTTATCATAATCGACTTTTTTCGTTATGCTTATATTAAATATGAGGCAAAAGTAATCACACTTTCCGTTATTCACTATTTTTTAACATAGTTTAATTAATAAACGGTGTCCTTATGATTGTCTTCTGCCGTTCCATGGCCGTTTACCAGTTGAATCCGTTTGATTCAAACAGCTCGCGGTCCTGGGCTATATCGTTGCCGAGAGTGGTGAGCATGTCACCCACAATCGACCCGTTGAGTCCTCCGTTGAGGATACGTTCGGTCGATTTACGGCTCATGCGCTTGCGTCCGCCGGCAAAACGGATATTACAGTCGGGAGCAATCAGTCGGAAGAGTGCTACTGTCAATATAACATCTTCCTCGCCGATTAGTTCTTGTTTTTCAAGCGGAGTGCCGGGTATAGGGTTAAGAATATTGACCGGGATCGATACTACCCCGGCTTCGCGGGCTTCGGTCGCCAGTTCGAGACGCTGACGCAATGTCTCGCCCATGCCTATGATACCGCCCGAGCACACTTCAAGCCCTGCTTCGCGGGCAGCTTTTATCGTGGCAAGTTTGTCGGCGGTGGTGTGGGTGGAGCAGAGTGTCGGAAAGTAGGAGCTCGAAGTCTCGAGGTTACAGTGATAACGGCTTACTCCGGCTTCCTTGAGTTTTTTCATGTCGTTGACACCGAGCAATCCCATCGAGGCACAAAGCTTTATCGGAGATATCTTGCGGGCTTCCTTTATGAGCTCACAAAAACGGTCGATGTCGGCCGGAGCTATTTTGCGTCCGCTTGTAACGAGCGAAAATCGTTTGACTCCCTTGTCGCTGTTGATTGTCACCATCTGGCGCAGCTCGTCGATATCGACTATGTCATATTCCTCACATCCTGTCGAGTGGAATCGCGACTGGGCACACCATTTGCAGTCCTCGCTACATTTTCCCGAGCGGGCATTGATTATCGAGCATGTATCCATGTCATTGCCCTGACGGGCTTGACGTACACGGTTGGCGGCCTCACAAATGAGGTCGATGCTATATTTGTCGGCTATAGCGAGCGCGTCCTCAATAGAGCACGGTTTCCCCTCTTTAGCCTCCTTTTCTATTTTTTCTAAAAGGTCCATTATCTTTTTATTGTTGGTACAGGATGCAAAAGTAATCAAAAAAATGAAACAATGCTATTATAAGTACCAGCAATGATATATTTGAATGAATCTGAAATCAGAAATAGGAATCAGAATGATGCTTTTATTCCGGCATTGATACAACCGGTGTCACCATATCCGCCTTCGGCAAATATAGATAGAAACTTAATGATTTTATAATCAACGCCAAGAGGTGTAATTTGGTAAGCAAAGTAACTTTTTGACAACGAAGCCGGATCTTTCAAGCCTATCAAATCGGCATCGTATAATTTGTCGGTGACTTTGAGTGTGCTATTGGAGATACGGATACCGGCTCCGATTTTTGAATATAGACTTAATTTTCCTTTTTTTAACCAGTTGAAGTTTGCTATAGCAAGGATAACATGATTTTTGCTGTCGGCTTTCAATACATCTCCGACTTTTATTTTCAATTCTGAGTCGCTGCTTGCCATCGGATGAAAAATTATGTTACTGTTGGCAAAGGCCGACGATGTAAAATAACTGTATTGCACCCCAATCGATAGATTTGGAATAATCGGCCTGAGTACACCGATTGTAAACGCAGGGTGTCCATTTGGTGTGTGATAGCTATTAATGATTTGTTTTGATTCCGTAGATGAGAGTGCTGTAGTCGACGTTTGCAATTCGGTTGTGGGTGATGGGATGTGGCCCTGAGGGAATAATCCAATATTTACATAGATTTCGGTCTGTGCGTTCATTTTAATCATAAACGCAACTGACAGGAGTAATATTATTAATCGTTTCATAGTTGGTTATTTAATTTAAGATATGAATAAATAGTTGATTTATTGCAAATATAGCATTATTTAATGATTAATGCAAGATGAGGCTGTGTCAGAATAAACATTTAATAATTTTGTAGGGACGTGCCTTCAGCACGTAAGGAACGCAAATCGCTGTTAATCAACCACTACGTGCCAAAGGCACGTCCCTACATCAAATACAGAAACAGCGCTGTGCCAATTTTGACACGCCTCCAAATAAATGTCTTGTGTGAGACAAAATACAATTTAGTTTGTCCTATACACAAGACATCGAGTATTAATAATAATGGGTCGTGTCAAAATAAGTATTTGACCCAAATTTGACACGGCTCCTTTGATTAAGAATATTTTTAGTATTTCAGAGCAAAGTTGTCTACCCAGAAGTTTAGGCCGATGGTGCCGATGTAGGCGGTTCCGCTGCCGGCCGATGCCATCACGAGCATATGGGTCGGGGTAGCGTCGGGTGAGTCCCAGCCAACCTCGGTGACCGGCACCATTTTACCTTTGCTGTTGCGGGCATAGTATGATTTTTCTTTATCAATTAGCCCCATAAAAGGTTTATAGTAGGGTTGAGATGTGATATCTCCATAGTTTACTTTGATTTCGTGGCCGTTGACCCATCCGTTGGTGGTTTGGCCAAAAAGCTCTCGACCGGTTCCCACTCGTTTGGCAAACAGGTTGCCGTCGGCATCTTCCCAACGACGCTGAAGAATGATGAATACCTCGGCGTTGTCGTGACCGGCATAAGTCTTTTTCTTGCCAAATCCGCTTGAATAGGTGCGGCTGTTGTCGGCTGGCATTTCAAGCTTGTAGTCAAACACCAGGCTTTTAGGACGTTTGGTAAACGGTATTCCCATTTCCATTTTGCTATAAGGCTCGCTGGTCGATTTTACCGGTTCCATAAATTCGCCCAGAAAAATAGACCCTGCCACACAAACGTCTATGTTGATGATGCCTATGGCCTTGCAGTGTTCCATTATGCACGAGAGTTTGGCCGCTTTACCTCCACCCTCGCGATCGTCGGGAAAGACAGCGTTCGATCCCTTGACAATACCCATCACGTTGGCGAGAACATTTGAGGTAGCCCATTGCGAGCCGCCCTGATTGCTGTATGGAATATTACCCTCGACTGTTTTGGTGGGAGCAATCTCATATAGTGTTTTTTTGTGACCGCCTATCAGACGTGATTCGGGGATGATGCGTGTTTGCCAGTTTTCAAAATCTCCGAATTTTATTTTTTCAGTATTCTGGGCCGATGCTGTTGAGAGTATCGACATGACAGCTATTACCAATGTTATATTCCTCATGAGTTAAATTCTCTCGTTAAATAGTGATGCGTATTAAAAATAAAACGGCCGTAGTCAAGGTTTTGTTTACTTTGATTCAAGGTCGTTTTATTTGTTTGTGTTGTTATGTCATTGATCGAGGAGTCCGGGTCTCAGCAGTTTTGTGCGCTCGATGGCCATATCGTGACGCCATTGGGCTATTTTGGCTTCGTGACCGCTCAGCAGGATGTCGGGAACTTTCCACCCGTTATAGTCGGCGGGACGGGTATAGACCGGTGGGGCCAACAGATTGTCCTGAAACGAATCGCTCAGAGCGCTCTGCTCGTCGCCGATTGCTCCCGGTATCAGACGAACTATTGCATCGGAGATGATTATCGCCGGAATCTCACCGCCTGTGAGCACATAGTCGCCTATCGATATCTCGCGGGTGATGAGGTGCTCGCGAATGCGGTAATCTACACCTTTGTAGTGGCCGCAAAGAATGATGATGTTATTTAGCATCGACATCGAGTTGGCCATCGGTTGGTTGAACAGCTCTCCGTCGGGCGATGTGAATATAACTTCGTCATATTCACGCTCTGATTTGAGCTGACTGATGGCACGGTCGACCGGTTCCACTTTCATCACCATGCCTGCCTCGCCGCCAAACGGATAGTCGTCGACCTTGCGGTGACGGTCGCTGGTGTAGTCACGCAGGTTGTGTATATGGAACTCGACAAGCCCCTTGTCGCGGGCACGCTTCAAAATGGAGCAGCCGAGAGGGGAGTCAAACATTTCGGGTAATACGGTCAGAATGTCTATGCGCATCGTGGCTGACTTTGTTTTTATTTTGAAGTGAAGCGGTTGGTCTGTTCCTCGATGAGAGCGGCGTCGTCAAAGTAGTCGATTTTCATAGCGCGGCGCACGTCGGCAAGGGTGGCCGCAGCGACCCGACGGGCCTCTTCGCTACCACGTTTGAGGATTTCGTAAACTGCGGGTATATCGTTTTCATAAACTTTGCGGCGTTCGCGGATGGGGGCCAGCTCCTCTTCAAGCACATTGATAAGTATTTTTTTGACAGTGCCGTCGCCTACACCACCCTTGACATAGCGGGCCTTGAGGTCGTCGAGGTCGGCAAAGTCGGGGTTGAAGCGGTTGATCTGGTCGCCGTGGCTGAGGGCGTCAAGGTAGATGAAAGGACAGTTGCCTTCGAGATGGCCCGGGTCATCGATATTGAGGTGGAGCGGATCGGTGTACATGCTCTTTACCTTCTTGGCTACCTCTTTTGCGGTGTCGGAGAGGTAGATGCAGTTGCCGAGCGATTTGCTCATCTTGGCTTTGCCGTCGGTTCCGGGCAGACGCATGCATGCTTCGTTGTCGGGAAGTAGAATTTCGGGCTCGACGAGGGTTTCGCCATAGACGTTGTTGAAGCGTTGAACGATTTCGCGGGTAAGCTCGATCATCGGGGCCTGGTCTTCGCCAACGGGTACGGTAGTGGCCTTGAACGCAGTGATGTCAGAAGCCTGGCTTATAGGATAACAGAAAAATCCCACGGGGATGCTCTGCTCAAAATTGCGCATTTTGATTTCGGTCTTGACCGTCGGGTTGCGCTGAACGCGTGAAACGGTCACGAGATTCATGTAATAGGTGGTGAGCTCGCAAAGCTCGGGAACCTGACTCTGGATAAAGATTGTTGTTTTGGCCGGGTCGATACCCACCGAGAGATAGTCGAGAGCGACCTCGATTATGTTTTGTCTTACTTTTTCGGGGTTGTCGGCATTGTCGGTAAGCGCCTGAGCATCGGCAATCATTACAAATATTTTGTCAAATTCACCTGAATTTTGTAATTCTACTCGGCGTTTGAGCGATCCTACATAGTGGCCGAGATGAAGGCGTCCTGTAGGACGGTCACCGGTCAATATAATCTTTTCCATATCTGTGACGTATAGGTTTGTTGTTATCTTGATTTATTTTTCTGACTGCAAAGTTAATCTATAATTTTCAGCTGTGAAAGAAAATGGCAAAAAACGGTAGTTTGAGTTTAACGCACGTTCATCAGAATCCTCCAGTTTTGGGGATACAGGTTGTTGGTGCGGTTCCCGAGATTCTTGACAAAGCCGAGCGGAACGTTGTCAAATGTGATCAATACATAGCCGCGGCTTTTGTCCTGACCTACTTCAATAGCCTCGCGTCGCAGATAGGCGAGCGCCCGCTCTTTATCTACCTCCTCGGTCTCAAATGCACCGATGTTGAGCACTTCATTCATTGCCAGCGCATGATCGGGAATGATATCTTTCCCTTTGATTGTAGCGATGGTTAGAATTGGTCTCAGGTTTTTGACACCATTTTTGATCAGTTTTTTCATGATTATATCGGCAGCAGTGCTTGTACCCTCTATCGAGATCCCGTCGGGCGATAGCGACAGTTTTAAATCAATGCCCGGTTTGATCCATTGCTTTATTTTTTCCTCGGAAAACTTTGGTTTACCTCCCGATTCCTTCTTATTTTTTGCCGGGGTATCGGGTTTTGAGTCGTTAAGATCTCCCGCCTTTTGTAAAACGGATATAAACAGACCCTCACCCTCGACCAGTCCGGGCATAAACCGATAGCAGTGAATCCCTTTGTCATCGCCAGTCTTGACAATCCCTTTAAAGCGGCTTATGTCGATTTCGACCGATTGACAATCGTAGGTATCGGTAATCCACTTCACGTTTTCTTCATCTTCGTGGCGGTTAAATGTGCATGTGCTGTAAATCATGAATCCTCCGGGCTTGAGCGCGTTCCAAAGGTTGCCTACAATCTCGCGTTGTAACCGGCTACATTCATCGACAAGGCCGGGTGACCATTGCTCGACGGCAACCTCTTCTTTTCTCATCATGCCTTCGCCCGAGCATGGAGCATCAACGGCAATAATATCAAATGTATCGCGCACGCGCGCATATTGAGATGTATCGCCGGTCGAGACAAGGACGTCGGGATTACCCCATTTGACAAGATTTTCTTTGAGGACGACGGCGCGGCGACGGTCAAACTCATTGGCGACAACCACCGATCCGTCGGGGAGTGAATCGATAATTGCTGTGGTCTTGCCGCCGGGCGCGGCACATGCATCGAGAACTGTCAGAGGTCTCGTCCCGGTTAGCCTCGTTATCATGTCGATAGCCTTGACAATGAACATCGACGAGGCGTCCTGTACATAAAAACGTCCCTGATGAAGTTGGGGCATGAGTGTGAACAAAGGGCGGCTGTCGAGATAGCGTCCCCGCTCGCACCACTCTACCTGGCGCACGGCTTCCCCGGGCAAGAAACCTTTTTGTCGGTTGGCTCTTACTGATATGCTCGGTTTACCCTCGGTCAGAGCGTCGATGAGCTTGGTAACCGCGGTAGCCGGGATACCTGTGTTGTTCAGTTCTTCTATGAATTTAACCGGTAATTGGGGCATACAATGAGATATATAAATGAATGTAGTCCTTACGTGCCAAAGGCCCGTTTCTAAAATGTAATAATAAAACGATGGTGTGCCAGTTTTGACACACCATCACGATTCTCAGTCGTTAAACGACCGATTATTTCTGGTTGTTGAGGTTTTCTACAAACTGACGGAGAGCGTCGTTGGTGGGGTCTACTTCAAGGAATTTGTTGAAATAAACTTTAGCGTTCTCGATGTCCTTCTGGTTGAGGTAGAAGTTTGCAATCTGGTTGTAGGCGTTAACGTAGTCGCTCTTACGTTTGGTTGTGTTTTCGGGGTCTTTGTCAAGAAGCTGAAGACCGGCGAGATAAGCGTCGACAGTTGCCTGGTCGGGCACGTTGTTGTTCTTCACAAAGAGGATGCGAGCTTTGGTAAGAGCGATAGTGGCGTTATCGGGCACACGTTCGAGAGCGATGTCTACATATTTGAGCGCGTTTTCAACAGCAGCAGCTTTTTCGGGAGAGTCGGGTTCCTCGGTAGCGGCTACGTTCTGGTAACGACGTGCAAGCATAAAGATGTCATTGGTGGTAGCCTCGTCGGTTTCGCAGTATTTGCGATAGGCTTCAGCGGCTTCACGATACATTTTAGCTTTGGTGTAGGCACCTGAAAGGTCTTTAAGAAGAGCTACTTTTTCGGGAGCGAGCTCAACAGCTTTTTCAAACTGAGCGGCTGCGAGAGTGTCCTGACCGAGCGCCTGAAGTGCGTCGCCATAGGTAGTGAAGTCGTTGGGAACGATTTTGCCTTTAGCTTCGGGGTTGTTGAAGAAGATTTCGGCATACTTCACAGCTTCTTCGGGGCGGTTCATAGCTTCCATATCAAGGAACTGCATGCGCTGCATGTAGATGTTACCCGGATCTTCGGCGAGAATCTTGCCTGCAAGGTCAAATGATTCCTGATATTTTTTGCCGAAGTAAAGAAGGGCTACATAACGGATTTCGTCTTTCTTGAAGTGGTTGGGGTTGGCGATGTAGTTGCCATACTGCTCGGCGGCCAGAGTAAGACGGTCGCTTTCGTAGTATTTCTCGGCGAGCTCACGCTGAGCGAGAGCCGAGTTGGGCTGCTTTTCAAGAAGAGCTTTGAGCTTGTCGATAGAATACTGGGGGTTAACGGTGAAATATGTGCGGGCATATTTTACGTAGGCCTCCGGGTGTTTGGTATCGGGGTCAAAGCTTGAAGCCATTTCGTAGTAACCGGCTGCGTCACCTACGTTTGTCGGAGCGAGCATGTCGGCTTCGAGAATATAGATGGCGGGAGTAGCTTCTTTTTTGCTGAGTTTTTTAGCGTCAGCGATATTTTTCTCGATTTCTTTTGCATAGGTCGCGGGGTTGGCGTTGAAATAAGCGCGGGCTATCTCAACAGCGATGATGGGGCTCTTTTTGTCGAGCTCGCGAGCTGCCTTGAACTGAGCTTCGGCACCCGATTTGTTGCCGTTTTTAAGCTCGATCATACCAAGACCGATATAGTTGTTGGGGTTCTGGGCGTTGGCTGCGATACCTTTGTCAAAGTAGCTTTTGGCTTCGGCTACGTTACCTTTCTGGAGCTCGATCTGGCCCAGGTGATAATATGCCTCGGCTTTGTCGGTTGCCGCGTCGTTGAGGGTGCGTTTGAGGATAATCTCGGCTTCTTCGGGCTGATCGGCACGGAAATACTCGATACCGTCCTTGTATCCCTGCTGGGCCGAGACGGTCAGCGCTCCTGCAAAGAGGAAAGAAAATAAGAATTTTAATTTCATGTTTTGAAGTTGGTTTATTTAAAGTTAATGTATTTTATTGCAAAATGTACTTAGTTGACACTCACCATTCGCGGTCTCACGGTGGCGGGGAGGATGCCGGTCATCTGTATCAGCTTTTGTCCCTGGACACCGGTCACGAACGAGAAAAATCCGTGGGCGGTTGTTCCTGATACGCTGGTGCATACCATAAATATTGAGCGGTAAAGAGGATACTGACCACTGAAAATATAGGCCTGATAGGGCTTGTAGCCGATAGGCGAGTCATTACCGTTTACTTTCAATACCTTGATGGCGTCGTTAAACTGAATGTTGGTGGTGTCGCTTGACTGTGAAGTCTGGGCGCGTTCCTCGATTGAGGCCGCCGAGGTCTTCAGGTCTGAGGCAATCCAGCTCACACCGATGACGCCGATAGCATTCTTGTGATTTTTTACGGCTTCAAAGACTGCCTGGTTGCTTCCCTGGGCATATACGTTACCGCCAAATTCTTCACCCATCGTGAGAGAATCTCTCATGTATTTGACCGTGCTCGACTGAGCGTCGTCAAAGACTACCTCGATTTTGCCGAGGTCGCTGGGCCATAGGTCTCCCCATTTTTCAACTTTGCCGGTGAGTATCTCGCCTATTTCTTTCTTTGAAAGCTGGTCGATAGGGTTCTCGGGATTGACAATGAGGGCGATAGCGTCCACAGCTATACGCTGGCAACGTGCCGTTTTCTTTCGCTCCTTAAGATATTTGGTTTCTTCGGGAGTGAGTTCGCGCGAGATGACCGCAAGCGGCGATTTCAAACTCAGAACCGAGTCGAGAGCTTCACGCTCGCTTACGTAATAGGGAATCACGCTTGCTTCGGGATAACAGTATTCATACACGTCGATTTCCTGTTGCATGATGTTGCGGAAACTGTTGTCACACATCACCGTGGTCATGCCGCTTGTCGAGGTGTTGCCTTTGCGCTGTTCGCTATATTTTTGACAGGAAGTCGCTCCCGCCATGAGAAGGATGGCGGGAAGGGCGACTGATAATATTTTTTTCATTTGCGATGTTACTTTACGGTTCATTGTTTCAGTTTTCAAATCGCGGTGAAAATTGGCGGACTCCGCGCCAAACGCCATAGGCGATAAAGCCGATAGCGAGGACATAACGAATCCAGGCCACTGTTATCACGTTGTCAAAGAAGCTTGTCAGTAGCAGAATGCCCATGCCCAGATAGATGATGATCATGAAGACTCCGAAGATAATCTTCATTGTACGCGGTGTACTATTGCGGGGGTCGTTCGAAAGTTTGTTTTCTGTTGCCATGTTGTTAAATTTTTAATAGTTGAACTTATGTGTTAAACTCCGGAATTCAACTCCTGGGGCCAAGGCCTCCCGAATAGTTGTTGAACCTTCCGCGGGTTATTAGTTCAACGTCTGATAGCCCGCTTTTGTTCTACGAGGCATGCGCTTCTTTTTTCAAGATGTAAAGTTAATGCTTTTTTCCTTTATAATTGCCTACTCCCGATAATTATTAAATACAATTAACATTATTGATATGGATGAAACGCCCTTTTCTTGTAATTTTGTGCTGTTTTAAACCTCTGTCATCTTTTTCAAACACGTTTTACCGTTATGATTCCTCCTTTAGCCGAGCGTATGCGGCCTGCTGTTCTTGACGATTATGTCGGGCAGGAACATCTTGTTGGCCCCGATGGTGTCCTCCGACTCATGATTCAGTCCCAGAGGGTGTCGTCGTTTATCCTTTGGGGGCCTCCAGGGGTGGGTAAGACCACTCTTGCGAGGATTATCGCCAACACCACCCGCTCCCAGTTTTACACTTTGAGTGCCGTGACCTCGGGCGTCAAGGATGTCCGCGATGTTATCGAACGATGTAAGGCCGACGCGTCGAGCATCTTCTCGGAGGGTAGGCCCATATTGTTTATCGACGAAATCCATCGCTTTAACAAGTCGCAGCAGGACAGCCTTCTCGGGGCGGTTGAGGCCGGCATTGTAACTCTTATCGGCGCTACGACCGAAAACCCGTCGTTTGAGGTGATTAGGCCGCTTTTGTCGAGAGCGCGTGTCTACACGCTGCGGGCCCTTGAGGCGCCTCAGCTCGACATGCTTTTGCATCGTGCCATCGAGCGGGACGAGATTCTTTCGCGCCGGCAGGTCGACGTGCAGTCGACCGATGCGCTGTTCCGTTTTTCGGGTGGAGATGCCCGTAAATTGCTCAACATTGTTGACCTTCTCGACCAGTCGGTGCCCGACGGCGAGCCGCTTGTCATCAGTGATGCTGTCGTGACGGCCCGTCTTCAGGAAAATCCGGCTGCCTATGACAAGGCGGGCGAGATGCACTATGATATTATATCGGCGTTTATCAAGAGTATACGTGGCAGTGACCCCGATGCGGCGGTCTACTGGCTTGCCCGCATGATTGCTGGCGGGGAAGACCCCGAGTTTATTGCCCGACGGCTCGTGATTCTTGCCGGCGAGGATATAGGGTTGGCCAATCCAAACGCCCTTTTGCTCGCCAACACTACTTTTGACGTTATTCGCAAGATAGGAATGCCTGAGGGGCGCATCCCGTTGGCCCAGTGTGTGGTTTATCTCGCCACATCGCCAAAGAGCAACTCAGCCTACCTGTCAATTGATGCAGCCCTCGCCGAGGTCAACAAGTCGGGTGATCTTCCGGTGCCGCTTCATCTGCGCAATGCGCCCACATCTCTCATGAAGGAGATGGGTTATGGGGCCGACTATCGCTATGCCCACGATTATCCCGGCCATTTTGTCAGACAGCAGTTTCTGCCCGACGCTATCGACGGTATGAGATTTTGGCATGCGGCCGACAATCCGGCCGAAAAAAAACTTGACGAAATCCAGCGTGCCCGTTGGCAACGGTGATTATCGGTCGATATTGCATATTTTAACGCTTGTTTACGACCTTAATCGTGGAATTTTTCGTATCTTTGCGCTTATTTCCATTTAATTGATGTGATAAGTAATGATAATTGATCCCCGACAAGACCCTCGTGTTGTGATTCCCGAGCCTGCGCTAAGGCGTTTGCCCTGGTATCTCGCCTACGTTTCTCTGTTACGACAGAAAAAGGTGGAATATGTCTCGTCTACCCAGATTTCGCGTGATTTGAGCGTTGATTCGTCTCAGATTGCCAAGGACTTGTCATTCTTGAACATCAAGGGCAAGACACGCATCGGCTATGAAGTCGCTTCGCTCGAACAGGTGCTTCAGGATTTTCTCGGCTTCAGGCTGAGCCACAACGCTTTGATTGTCGGTGTCGGCAGTCTCGGCGGTGCTTTGATTCAGGATTCGGGTCTTGAGCAGTTTGGCCTTAACATCGTGGCCGGATTTGATGTCAACCCCCAGATTATAGGGCGCACCATCTGTGGCATCCCCGTTTTTGATGTGAAGGAGCTTGAGCTTCGCCGACGTCAGTTTGCCGCTGATATCGGCATCATCACCGTTCCGGTTCACGCCGCCCAGGAGGTAGCCGACAATTTTGTCGCCGCCGGGGTCAAGGCGCTTTGGAATTTCACTCCCTTCCGCATCAAGGTCGACGAGGAAAAAATCGTGGTTCAGAACACCTCGATTTATGCCCATCTTGCTGTTATGTATAACCGCCTCAATCTCTCCAAAATTCGCCGGCACGTCAGCGGGGAAGGAGAGACTCAATGAAGATACTGCTGCTCGACCGCCCTTTGTCGGCTCCCGTTTCGGTCTCGGACCGCATTGATATGATGGCCGACTCTTCAATTGTTCTTCCCGGCAAACCTGTTTTCCTGCCCGATGAGGGTGAGGGCTTTTCAGCATCGATACTCCCGGCTTTCCGCATAGGACGTCTCGGGCGTTCGATTGCACCTAAATTTGCCCGACGCTATTACGACGCTTTCACTCTGGTGCTCAGGGTGATTCCGCCCTGCAGTTCCGATATCCCCGAGGGCTCGGCGATTGTGGTCTCGTTTGATTCGGCTCTCTCGGTAGGGCAGTGGATATCTGTCGATTCGATTCCCGAGGTTGTTACGCTCCGGTCCGACATTTTTCTCCACCCGATATCGTTTTCGCGTGCCGATTTGTTGATTGACGACACTATCTCGATGCTCAGCCGTTATTTCACGCTCAAAAACGGCGACATCATCATCCCGTCCCTCTCGCCTGCTCCTGTGTTTAAATTGGCGGTTGATACACGTGTTTCTGCCGCTGTAGATTCATTCAACCTCCTTGATGTCAAGATAAAATGACCGATAAACACTCTGATGCTGTAGCTCCTGCTCTCTATCTTTTCCCAGTCCCACTTGCCGACGGTCCTCTCGATCATATTCTCCCGGCCCATAACACCGCTCTGCTCAACGGAATATTCCATTTCATCGTCGAAAATGTACGGTCGGCGCGACGTTTCATCAAAAAGTGTAACCATGCTGCCGACATTGATTCGATGACATTTTACGTTCTCAATCGTCAGACACCCCCTGCGGCTATCCCGCCCATGCTCGAACCTCTTGCCCAGGGACACCCTGTCGGGGTCATTTCCGAGGCCGGATGCCCCGCCGTTGCCGACCCTGGTGCCGATGTGGTCGCTATCGCCCAGCAGCGAGGTTATAATGTAGTGCCTCTCGTGGGGCCGTCGAGCATCCTCATGGGACTGATGGCGTCTGGATTTAATGGCCAAAGCTTTGCTTTTCTCGGCTATCTGCCCATCGACAAAGATGCTCGTGTCAAGCGGTTGCGCGAAATCCAAAAATCAATTGTCTCGCGCGATCAAACTCAAATCTTCATCGAGACACCCTATCGCAACAACCGGTTGATAGCCGACATCGCCGCCACGCTCCCTTCAACATTGAAACTTTGCGTGGCCTCTGACATCACCGGCCCCTCCCAGTCGGTGCTCACCCGACCGCTGTCATGGTGGGCGACGGCAAGATATGACTACGACAAAACACCATCAATATTTCTTTTATACAAGTAATCAGTATATAAACAATGCCCCGCCTGCGACTTAACACAATGGATTTTGACCATCTCCCGTCTCTCTTTGACGACCTGGAGATGAGAGACTTTCATATCCCCGAGACTCCCGCCATTCATTTTATATCTTTTGGCAGCGGGAGCAGCGGCAACTGTTCGTATGTGGGCAATGATAACGAAGGCTTCCTTATCGATGCCGGCGTGTCGCCCGACAAGGTCATTCCCGAACTCAAACGCCGTGGCATCAAGCTGTCGTCGGTTCGCGGCATTCTCATCACCCATGACCATGGCGATCACATCCGCTATGTCTATAAACTGCTGAAAAAAGCGCCCCACATGGCCCTTTATGCAACGCCTAAGGCGCTGGGTGGGATATTCCGCCGTCACACCATCTCGACCCGTGTGCGCGACTACCACCGTCCCATCTATATCGAGACCCCGTTCAAGATCGGTGCTTTTGAAATCACGGCTTTCCAGACTCCCCACGACGGAACCGACAATGTCGGCTTTTTCATATCGCTGGGAACCTTGACAATGGCCGTCGCCACCGACCTCGGGTCAATCACCGACCGTGTCGATTATTACATGCGTCGCGCGCGTCACATCGTCATCGAGTCAAACTATGACGCCGACATGCTCCGCCGCGGTCGTTATCCCGAATATCTCAAGGCCCGCATCGTCGCCCCCAACGGTCATCTCGACAACACCGTCAC
>JAIDNJ010000197.1 GCA_029063895.1 Muribaculaceae bacterium
AAAATTTGACTGAATGGCTCAAAGTAAGATTTTCGGCTACACCTCTCATAATTCAGGCAATTATACTTGCTGCCGTCATTTTTCTTATCATTCAGGTGAGACAAAGCGAAATTGTCCCCTTCATTTACCTGCAGTATTGAGTCCTAAAACAAATCAGCATCGATAATATGGCCGGCTGCTACTGTAGCCGGCACGTCAATCAGCCGTTGGTTTGATGACCCACGGAAAATCAGTTCAGGGTCGTGTTTTGCCTGTATAAATGGACCGTCGACAAGGACATCAATATAGGGGAGCATACGAGACATTTCAGGAGAGGCTGATATTTCCTCAAAAGTGAATCCGGTGTAACACCAAATAGTCTTGCCGAGCAATTTGATTTGCCCGGCAAGTTCTATAATATCTTTGGCTTGATAAAACGGGTCGCCGCCCGAAAACGTTACGTCAAAGTCGTTTTCAACGATATGATCAATGAGTTCTTTAACTGTCAAATCTTTTCCGGCCTTGAAATCCCACGTCTGGGGATTGTGACATCCGGGACAACGGTGGGCACAGCCGGCAAAATAAATTGTCGTGCGCAATCCGGGCCCATCGACCGATGTCCCGTCGACAATATCGACAACTCTCATTATTTGTGGATTACGCGATCGTTGAGTTCGGCAAGTTTGGCGCTGTTCCAGCGGTCGGTTGTGCCGACAAGATAACCGGTGATTCGTTGCAGTTTATCAATGTGGTGACTCTTGCACTTGGGACATTCTTCAAGAGATTCCGAAGCGTCTTCATATCCGCAGTCCATACAGCGGTTGCGGTTATGGTTAACCGAACAGTAACCGATGTTATGAGTGTGCATCAGGTCAACAATATCGCTGATTGCTTTGGGGTTGTGGGTGGCATCGCCATCAATTTCAACATAAAAGATGTGACCGCCTCGTGTGAGGTCGTGATAAGGGGCCTCGATTTTAGCTTTGTGGCGCGGTGAGCAGTGATAGTAGACCGGCACATGATTTGAGTTTGTATAATAGACTCGGTCGGTTATACCGGGAATGGAACCGAATGCCTTACGGTCTTTTGCCGTGAATTTACCCGAAAGGCCTTCGGCCGGGGTCGCAAGGACTGAATAGTTGTGTCCGTAGCGTTCAGAAAACTCCAGAGCACGGTCACGCATATGAGAGATTATTTTAAGACCGAGTTTCTGGGATTCTGCATCTTCACCATGATGCTTGCCGGTAAGGGCAACCAGACACTCAGCCAAGCCAATGAAACCGATACCGAGTGTTCCCTGATTGATTACAGGCTCGATAGTGTCATTGGGTCCGAGTTTTTCACCTCCGGTCCACAAGCGTGTCATTAGTAGCGGGAACTGCTTTGCAAGAGCAGTTTTTTGAAATTGGAAACGGTCGTTGAGCTGGCGAGCGGTCAATTCGAGTATGTCATCGAGTTTACTGAAGAAATGCTGTATGCGCTCCTCCTGGTCAAGATAGTTCATACATTCGATGGCAAGACGCACGATATTGATTGTGGTGAAGCTGAGGTTGCCTCGGCCAATGGATGTTTTTTCGCCATAACGGTTTTCAAAAACTCGTGTACGGCATCCCATTGTAGCCACTTCATATTTATATCGCTCAGGGTCGGATTCATTCCATTTTTCATGAACATTAAACGTTGCATCAAGATTCACAAAATTTGGGAAGAAACGACGGGCGGTAACCTTGCAGGCTTCTTTATACAGGTCATAGTTGCGGTCCCCGGGGTTATAGTTTACACCGGCTTTGACTTTCCAAATCTGAATAGGGAAAATGGCGGTGGCACCGTTGCCGACACCTTGATAAGTAGTTTTCAGAAGTTCACGGATGATGCATCGTCCTTCGGCCGATGTATCGGTACCATAGTTGATTGATGAGAAAACTACCTGATTGCCGCCACGTGAATGGATTGAGTTCATGTTGTGGACAAAAGCCTCCATCGACTGGTGAACACGTGCTACCGTACGGTTGATAGCATGCTGAAGCCAACGTTCGGTTCCCGAAAGCCCGTCAAGCTGCCGGGCGATGAAGTCATCAATTTCAGCGTCATAGAGTTCACTGAGATTTTCACCTGTCAGTGATTCAATATTTTTGACCTCTTCAATAAAGGAGGATCGCACGTATGGGGCGAGATAAAAGTCAAATGCCGGTATTGCCTGGCCACCATGCATTTCATTTTGTGCTGTCTCAAGTGAGATGCAGCCTATGACACTTGCCGTTTCGATTCGCTTGGCAGGGCGTGATTCACCGTGTCCGGCAATGAAACCACCTTTGAGGATGCGGTCAAGCGGGTGCTGAACACACGTAAGACTCTTGGTAGGGTAGTAGTCCTTATCGTGTATGTGGATATAGGATGAACGCACGGCATCGCGCGCTTCCTGCGAAATGAGATAATCGTCAACAAAAGGTTTTGTTGTCTCGCTCGCAAATTTCATCATCATACCGGCAGGCGAGTCGGTATTCATGTTTGCGTTCTCGCGAGTGACGTCATTGTTTTTTGCCTCGATAATTTCAAGAAAGATGTCGCGTGTTTTGGCACGACGTGCAATGCTGCGCTGGTCGCGATAAGCGATATAGCGTTTAGCCACCTCCTTACGAGGGCTTTTCATAAGTTCAAATTCAACGCGGTCCTGAATTTCTTCGACAGTCATCTGTTCACGACCGGTCACACCAATTCGGTCAGTAATTTTACCGATCAGAGCTTCGTCTTCACCGATAGAGGTCTGAAGCATAGCTTTACGGATTGCAGCCTTGATTTTTTCTTCGTTGTAACCGACGATTCGTCCGTCACGTTTTACGACTGTCTGTATCATAGTTGATTGGGAAATTTGATTTATTTTAACCAGATTTTTTAAATAAATATGACTAAATCTATTGGATTGGTTGTCTTTGTTTTTTGCGATGCAAAGTAAGCAAGAATTTTCCTATTGTGCAAGAATTTAATCAATAAAAAATCGCAAAAGTTTTCGTTTTGGAAAACATTTTGCGATTTTTTAAAATTTAAATTATGTAAATTTGTATCAGCCGTATATGAT
>JAIDNJ010000198.1 GCA_029063895.1 Muribaculaceae bacterium
TACCGTTTTTATAACGGATATGATTTAACATTTGAGAAATTATGTTTTAAAACACTGTTATAAATCACCCCCCCCCCGTTAAGTATCTGCTATTCAGATACTTAACGAAATAAGCAAAAAAGTTTCATCAATCGTATCAAAATTAATTTTTTTAACACTGTCATGAGCAAAATTTCATGTTTCGCTCACGTTTTACAGCCGGTTACAAATTATAACCGGTCTATTGTATAAACACGAAAAAGGGGCGCTAATCAGCGTCCCTTTATTCTTTATTCATTATAATTATGCATCATTCCGCATCACTCGCTCATGTGATTGAACCCTTGAGCTTTCAACTCTATTTCGTTGCCGTCGCGGGTAACCATCGCACAACCGAGTTCAGGTTTAGTGATGTGGCCGATTACCTTGACACCGGGTAATTTTGATACAGTGTCGTGGGTATGGAGCGGGACGGTAAAGAGCAATTCATAGTCCTCGCCACCGTTGAGCGCAGCTGTAACAAGATTCATGTTAAGCTCCTCGGCCATTACCGCTGTCTGATAGTCGATGGGAATACGGTCTTCATAGACACGACAGCCCGTGTTAGACTGTTTACAAATATGGAGAAGTTCCGACGAAAGACCGTCAGAAATATCCATCATCGATGTGGGGACGATTCCGGCCTTTTCGAGTTCTTCGATAATATCCTTGCGGGCTTCGGGCTTGAGCTGGCGTTCAACAAGATATTCCTTGCCCGAAAAATCGGGTTCGAAATCTTTCTGACCGGCCGACGCATATTTTTCACGTTCAAGCAACTGCAAGCCCATATAGGCCGCCCCGAGATCACCCGATACACAAATAAGGTCGGTATCTTTAGCACCGTCGCGGCTGACAACTTTTGAGTGTTCGGCCTCACCTATCGCTGTAATGCTGATAACGAGACCCTGACGGGATGAAGTTGTATCGCCTCCGACAAGATCGACACCATAAATCTGACATGCCAGTTTGATACCGCTGTAAAGTTCCTCGATATGCTCGACGGCAAAACGGCGTGAGATACCAAGCGAAACAGTAATTTGACGCGGACGACCGTTCATGGCATAGATGTCAGAGAAATTGACAACAGCTGCCTTATAGCCGAGATGCTTGAGGGGTACATAGGTCAAATCAAAATGTACTCCTTCAAGAAGGAGGTCGGTCGACACGAGCACATCGGTCGTCGGGTAAGAAAGCACGGCACAGTCATCGCCGACACTTCGGAGTGTCGACTCGTTGACCGTCTTTAAATCACCGGTGAGACGGTCTATAAGACCAAACTCACCAAGCGACGATATTTCAGTTAATTTATTATCCATGATTATCAGATTGCTTTAACCATTTCGGTGATAAGGGTCACGGTAGTAGGCTGGGCGGTGACAGCGGCCTGCTGCACCTCTTCATGAGAGGGAGCGATCTTGATATCCTTGCCACCGAGATCGGTAATTACCGAGAGACCAAACACTTTCATACCGGCATGATTTGCAACGATAACCTCGGGAACGGTAGACATCCCCACGGCATCACCGCCAATGATACGGAAATATTCATACTCGGCCCGGGTCTCAAATGTCGGACCGGGAGTACCCACATAAACACCGTGGACAAGACGCATGTCGAGACGGCGTGCAATTTCAAATGCCTTGTCGATATAATCCTGACAATAGGCCTCGGTCATCGAGGGGAAACGGGTACCGAGTTCGTTATAATTGTGGCCGCGGAGCGGGTTTTCAGGGAACAGATTGATATGGTCGGTAATAACCATCACATCGCCCACCTTGAAGTCTTTGTTCATACCGCCGGCGGCATTGCTCACGAGAAGAGTCTTGATGCCGAGAGCCTGCATCACACGCACAGGAAAAGTAACCTGTTTCATATCATAACCCTCATAGTAGTGGAAACGGCCCTGCATAGCCATCACACGTTTGCCCGCCATCGAGCCAAAGATGAGATTGCCGCTGTGTCCCTCGACGGTCGAGATAGGGAAATTGGGAATCTCGGCATAGGGAATGTATTGTTTTTCCTCGATATAGTCAACGATGGGACCGAGACCGGTTCCGAGAATGATAGCGATTTCAGGCATCTTGCCTGTTATACGTTCCGACAGAAAGTCGGCAGTCTGTCTGATTTGTTCAAGCATGATAAAAGAGTTTTAATAAACAGTTAAACGCTGACCGCTCGGTCTTGGTTTTGTCCGATCCAGTCGATTATTATTTTTTAACCGCGACATTTGAGTTGCGGATAAGCTTATTCAATGTTTCGTCAAACGACTCATCCTCAAGGCCTACAAAATTGACCTCGACAGGAATGAAATGGATAAACGGTTTGAGACTTTCGGGGAAGTCCCGGCTTGAAAGCATGCGGACGGCATCTTTTTCGGTTGTGAGTATCAACTTGCGTTCCCCTGACAATTTGTCAAACCGCTGCTCGATTGTCTTGAAATCGCGGGCATTGTAGTAGTGATGATCACTGAAAAGGCACACTTTCACCCTCATGCCAAACGATCGCAGATATTCTACAAACGGGCGTGGATTACCGATACCACACACAGCCAGAATACTATCGTTCTTTTCAAGCCATTTCAGCGCCCCTAAGGGAGAGGCGCTGTCGCTGAACAGCGGCACCGGGTCACGATATATAAATCTTGAGAAGAACAGCTTTTGATAATGGAACAGCTTAAGGTTGTTTTTCAACATCCTGAATTCTAGCGGTTTAACATCATCAGGACATTTTGTAACCACTACAATATCGGCCCTATCCATAGCCTCGGCCGGTTCGCGCAAACGCCCGAACGGTAACAATGAGTCATCAAATATAGGGCGGCCATATTCCATCAGTACCACCGCAACCGAAGGCTTGACATACCGGTGCTGAAATGCATCGTCAAGCACAAACAGCGATATTTCGGGATGAAGCTGCAACATATTCTCGATGCCCTTGACTCGGTCTTCACAGACGGCAAAGACAACCTTGTCGCCACCATATTTATGGTACATCTGATAGGGTTCGTCGCCCACGGTGCGCGGCGTCGACTCATCATCGACCATGCGGAAACCGCGTGTCTTACGCCCATATCCTCTACTGAGCACACCTACATTATAGCGCTTGCGCATCAACGAGATGATATATTCGGCGTGCGGAGTCTTGCCCGTACCACCGACGGCGATATTTCCCACTACAATAACAGGAATATCAAATTTCTTTTGCCTCAGGATGCCACATTTGAACATCATGTTACGCATACTCACCCCGGCACCATAAAGGCGTGAGGCCGGGTAGAGAAGAAAACGTGATACAAATTTATTTGGCTTCATCGGCGTGACTTATTATTTATTTAATGACAGTCTCGATCATGCGTGCCTGAACCGGTGCCCAGTCTTTAATCTTCTCGGCCTCACGTATGAGTAAGGCAGTCGGGTCGGTTGATGTTTCAAGCAAATACTGGCGAATCAGGCCGGTCGACTGAAGTTCTTCAAGCTGTTCCCAAATATCACGTTTCAGTTTAGGATAGGCTGTAACGGTATATTTCGAGGTGAAGTTAAGTTCCTGGGCCATGTCGGCTATTGCATCCTCAAGATTTCCCATACGGTCAACAAGTCCGAGCGAAAGAGCGGTTCGGCCGTCCCACACACGGCCCTCGGCGATTGCCTTGATCGAGTCTATAGGCATTTCGCGCCCCTCGGCACATCGCGATGTAAACACCTCATACCCGCGATTTATCATCTTTTGCATGTGGAGTGTCTGCTGAGCGTTCATCGGTTCGGTCAACGAAATAAAGTTGGCGTTGGCATTGGTGGTCACTACCGCCTGATTGACCGACAGTTTATCTTCGAGCAGTCCTTCAAGACACGGAATCATACCAAAAATACCGATTGAGCCTGTAAGGGTGACGGGCTGGGCATAGATGCGGTCGGCACCACACGAAATATAATAGCCACCCGAGGCCGCATAGTCACCCATCGATACATAGAACGGACGCCCGGTTGCTTTGTAACGCTCAAGTGCCTCCCAAATCTGTTCTGAAGCAAAAGCACTTCCGCCGGGCGAATTCACCCTCATGATGAGTCCGTCATTATCATCGTTTTCAATGAGTTTTTCAATTTGGGCTACCATTTTCGGGCCGATGATACCCTCGCGACCTGCATCTGAGATTTCACCGACAGCATACAGGACAGCAATGTTATTTGAAGTGCGGTCGGTGTGAGGAATCTTGGCCGAGGCAACGTATTGCTCAGGCGAAACAAGATTGAGATCATCATCACTGTCGGTATCGGTGAGATTTTTGAGCATATCAATCGCGGCGTGACGATATTCCACCGACGACACGATATGCCGTGGAACATATGTCTTGGCGTCGGCTGTCATCACCAGACTGTCGGCCCATGTGTTTACCGTCAGACGGTCAACACCGCGACCATCTGCAATCACATCGGTTATATCGCCCCAGATTTGATTGAGATATAGTTCCTGCTGCTCACGATTGGCGGGACTGATATCGGTGAGCATGAACGGCTCAACCGCGCTCTTATATGTCCCGACCTTCAAAATCTGAACTTTGATACCGAGCTTGTCAAGCAGGCCTTTATAAAAATAGGTCGTGGCTGCAAGACCGTGAACATCAACTCCACCCATAGGGTTGACAATAATTGAATCGGCTACAGAGGCAAGAAAATAATCGCCCTGAGTATATGAGTCACCATAGGCAACAATCCATTTTTCACTTGTCTCCTTGAAATATTTGAGAGCCTGTATTATTTCAAGACGGGTGGCGGTCCCGGCTGTCGCGCCGTTTGCCTCAATGAAGATACCGTCTATATTTCGGTCGGTAGCTGCAGCGCGGACCGATGCCGTGATATCGGCAAGAGACAAACCACTGCTCTGCCCCGACATCTCTTCGAGGATAGAACCAAACGTTTGTCGTTCGTTAATTTCTCCGTTAAGATTGAGATATAAAATTGAATGACGGTCAACCTTCACAGTCGATGAATCCTGACCGGCGGCTACAACGCCTACAAACACCAGTCCGAGTAAAAAGAACAGACCTACAGAAATCCATACGCCGGTGATTGTAGCGAGCAGGGAGATAAAAAAACGTTTTAACATATCTTTTTCCTTATTATTGTATGAATCGGAGATCGATAACGCTGCCGATCCGCTTATTGTCTACAAAATTAGGTTAAAATGTTGAAAGATTCAAATTTTGTTAATTTTTTTATTGTGAAAAATCACATATTTATATATTTCAGATTTTATCAATCAAACATATTGGTAAAAACCGAGTCAATTTTTTGATTGAGGATGCTGTCGAGATCCGAGTGCTTGATTTCAATAACTTTTTTAGGTGTGGTCGCAGCGGTACGCTTGGGCTGAGTTGTGGCTTGCGTTGCCGGCTTGGCGGTTGCCTTTGCTATTTTCTCGACATTTTCCTTGACACTTGTGCTTTGGGTAGCGCTCTTGTCATTGCTTTTCTTGAATTTGGAAACACGCCCCGAGCTGTGATAGGTCGACTGATAATATTTCTCATCAAGCCCGCTGACAATGACGCCACGCGATGTCGACGCATGAATCATATTATTGTCACCTATAAAAATACCGACGTGGCTCACATCGCCACCACTTCCTCGGGTCGAGAAAAAGACAAGATCACCGACCGAGAGATTGTTGAAATTTATCGGAGTTGCAAACTTGTGCTGTTCGCGTGACGATCGCGGCAGTTCAATACCGGCAGCGG
This sequence comes from Muribaculaceae bacterium, assembly GCA_029063895.1. Taxonomy (GTDB): domain Bacteria; phylum Bacteroidota; class Bacteroidia; order Bacteroidales; family Muribaculaceae; genus CAJUPY01. Next base: position 5,747 of record JAIDNJ010000198.1, read on the forward strand.
CCCTGTACACCTCCATGACAAACCCCGAGCAGTCGGTACCCGAGCGCGAGTGACCTCCATAGCGATATGGTGTTCCTATCCATTTGCGGGCCTCGGCGACAAGAGCGGCCTCCGATGCATCCAGTTTTTTAGTTGATGACGAGATTGTTGATTTTGACGACGAAGCCGTCGTTATCTTTCGTCCCGATTTTTTCTTTGTCTGTGTACGATACTTGCCCGCATCATAAATAGGATCGGTAGCAAATTTGCGCTGTGGCGCGCATCCTGCCAGCAATAAACATGTCAGCAAAACTGACACTGTAGTCTCGAGCAATCGTTTCACAACTGTCATAGGGTAATGGATAATAAATCGGTTTTATAAAATTAGCCTTTAAATCGACAGGCCGACACAAAATTAGTTGATAAAAGTGCCTTTTCCAAATTACAGCACGATTTTTGACAAGATTAAACGGTATTATCTAAATTTCACATCTTTTTTATCAAAATTTGTAGCAATTTCCACCCCAATATTTAATTAAGTATAATTTGAGGTATCTTCTCTTGCCAATATTAAACCAAAGTAGTATTTTTGCGTCAAATGTTAAAAACCAACCATTTTAGCCTAAAATTTAACTTAACAAATTCATCGATTTAACAATCACAACAAGTATGAACAGCATCTTGAAAACATCTCTCATCGCCTCGGGTGTAGCCATTGCTTCATCTCTGGCAACAGTCTTTGCTGTCGGCTCGACCAACTCAGGTTCGTCGGTTCCAACGTTGACAGCCCCTTCCAACTCCGGTGCTTTCTACACCGTTGCAGCTGAGGTGCCGGCCGAGCCGTCTGACTTTGTCGACGCCGCCGAGTCGACCGTCAACGGCGTTGTCAGCATAAAAAGTTACGCGACTCCACGCGCCTACGCTCAAAATAGTCCTGAAGCCTCTCCTTTCAGCGATCCTCTTTTTGAGTTTTTCTTTGGCGGCAACGGCAATCGTCAGCGTCGCCAGCAGCAACAGCAGGAACAGCCACGCGAGCGTCAACTTGGCCTCGGTTCGGGCGTGATTCTCAGCAAGGACGGCTACATCGTCACCAACCACCACGTCATTGACGGTGCCGAGCGTCTCGACGTCACTCTCAATGACAACCGCAACTTCACTGCCACTGTCATCGGGTCAGACCCCACCACCGACCTCGCTCTCATCAAGATTGAAGCCGACGACCTTCATGTAATTCCTATCGGAAACTCGGAAGACATCCGTGTGGGTGAATGGGTTCTTGCTGTCGGTAACCCATTTGGTTTCACTTCGACCGTGACAAAAGGTATCGTGAGCGCAAAAGCCCGTAACGTGTCGGCCCTCACCCATGGCGCCTCAAACGGAATCGAGTCGTTTATCCAGACCGACGCCGCCGTCAACCCTGGTAACTCGGGCGGCGCGCTTGTAAACCTCCGTGGCGAACTCGTCGGCATCAACGCCGCCATCTATTCCCACACCGGTAACTTTGCCGGATACTCGTTTGCTATCCCTACCTCTATTGTTAAAAAGGTAGTGACCGACATCAAGCAGTATGGAACCGTACAACGCGCATTCCTCGGCATCGGATTCTCTGAACTCACTCCCGAGCTTGCCAAAGAAAAAGGCATCACTGCCGTTAACTCAGGTATCTATGTGGGCCGTGTCGAAGATTGCAGCGCAGCCTTTGAGGCCGGACTCAAGGAGGGTGACGTCATCACCGCTATCGGTGGAGCAGCTACCGGCAACACGGCCCAACTTCAGGAAGAGATTGCAAAACTCCGTCCCGGCGACAAAGTCGAGGTTGTATATTATCGTGACAACAAGCGTGAGACTACAACCGTGACTCTCCGCAACTCGGCCGGTAACACTTCGGTAACCCGTGCCGGCAATGTAGCCGAACTTGGCTGTACCCTCAAAGCCGCCGACAAGGAACTGCTCCAGAAACATGAGCTTTCAAACGGTGTCCATGTTACCGAAATCACCGACGGTAAGTTTAAGAACGCCGGTATCAAGGCAGGTTTTATCATCCTCGACATCAATAACTCGCGAGTATCGTCACCCGAAGATGTCCAGAAAATTTACCGCGCCATCATGTCCGATACTTCGGGCTATGACAAAGTAATGTTTATCACCGGTATATATCCCGGCGGACGCAAAGTTTACTATGCCGTAGACCTTGCCGACTGATAAAAGCAATTTTTCATAAATAGTTTAGGCGGTGTGTCAAATTTGACGCACCGCCTTTTCTGTATTTAATGTAGGGACGTTCTTTGGCATCCAGTTATTGATTAACAGCGATTTGCAATCATTACGAGCCTAAGGCTCGTCTCATCAAAATTGCCAGTTTGCTTATTTTGAACACCACCAATTTATATGTAATATAAAACCCCGCGATTTGGAATCGCGGGGTTTTATAAGCTAATATTTTAAGCTCAAAATTATTTTTTGCGACGTGCACCGTAACGGCTCATGAACTTGTCTACGCGACCGGCGGTATCGACGAGTTTCTGTTTACCTGTGAAGAAGGGGTGTGATGAGCTGGTGATTTCAAGCTTTACCAGAGGATAAGTAACGCCATCAACTTCGATTGTTTCCTTGGCAGCTACAGTTGAGCGAGTGATAAAGATTTCGTCATTTGACATGTCTTTGAAAACCACTTCGCGATAATTTGAAGGATGGATATCTTTTTTCATTGTCTTATTAATGTAAATTTTTTATTATCAAAGCTTTAGAGCGGGCACTGGTAAGGTGTCCTTTCGTAATGGCGTGCAAATTTACACATAATTCTTTAATTGGCAAAACATTACGACCGAAATTTTTCCTACATTTCATTCATTTAAAATAAAAACTCTCGAGATTGTGTCATAATTACTAAATTTATGAGTGGATCTGGACGCAATATTTCGCGTCCTCCCCTCCCTACAAATTTGTCAACCCTTTATTGTTCATTGTGTCATCGCCTTTGGCGCTTTTCATAGAAAAGAATTATGAACTGAAAAAATTACCGCGCCCCTGACATCACTGTCCGAGACGCGGTTTGTTATTGCCTAATTTGTTACTGATATTTGTGCTGTTTCTGAATCTCTATTAAATATGGCGTTCAGCTCGTCACCGGGCCTCGGCCGTGAAAATAAAACAGTTAGATTTTTACGGCATAGTTATTTAAAGTGTTACATCAACCATACGGGTTTCGGGAGTCAGGCACACCTGATTGTCACAGCATTGGAACTTAACTGTCCATTTGGCTGTACCGGCAATATTGCCCGACACCTTCTGACGGAACTCGACTGTCCCTTCATAATAAGAAGTGGCGTTTGAAGTTCCTTTTACCTGAGGCTTAACCATCTCGCCGTCAGCCTTCACACCTTCGGGAAGGGTGAGCGATATCTCGGTCACGACAAATGGATCGGACGGGTCAACGGTTGCATAGATGTGAAATCCTTCATGGATTTTCATTGTCAGAACAATCTCATTTTTTGCTTTATCAAACGAGCCTGCCATCGCCACGGGGTTGTCGCGCGTTGTCTCGACCATCCGTGCGGGAGTTGTCTCGGCTGCTTTCTCTATTTTTTTGTCAAGGATTGAGTAATCGTTACCTACAACATCGGGATCATATGAATTTACAAGCCACAGATAACCGCCGCTCTCGGTGAAAAAGAGCTGATCCTTGTATTTGTCAAACCATGCGCGCCATTCGGCGGGAGTGGCAAAGCGGCAAAGGGTGTAACGCTCGAGCACTCGCTTGGCGCGGTCGGTGTTTTCACCTTCGAGTTCGGCAATAGCGGTTTCGAGCAGTTTGATGTCGTTGTTGGCGATACCCATTGCTTTTACATCCTCGTCGATAACAAATTCATAACCGCGGACACCGTCGGGTCGGAAGTAACCGTAGTTGCTGTCAAAATATTCGTTATATTTTGACAAATCCTCGCCAAATTCGGCAAAGAGAGCAGGTTCGCGCTGTTTCAGATAGTCCACATATGCGACAGGGGCGGGTTTAACGGGAGCCGGCATCTGGGCATACATTTTCAAAGCAGCATCAAGTTCCTCTCCGTTGGCCTTTTTCTCGTCGATAAGTTTGTAGATGCTGTCCATCTGAAGATACCAGTTCATCATTGTTTCCTCGCTTGACTGCCATGCCTCTTTTGAAACACCCCACTTTTTCCACTGAATGTGGTCGCGGGTAGCGATACCCTCGTTTTTCTTGCGGGCGATGATAGGCTGATTATTGAATTTGGCGGCATAGACGATCGCGTTGGCAAGAGCCTCGCGAGCCGACGGAGTAAGGTTTTTAGGATCGGCGGCAAAACCCCAGTGGAAGAAGTTGCCGTGACGGCCTATGGCAACGGCGTCGATAGTCTTGGCCGATTTACCACCTGAGATTACCTCGGTCTCGGGAGAGTCGAGATAACCGCCGGGACGGCTTATCATACCGATTCTTTTACTTTTGCCTTCCGGGTCTCCATAACTATATTCAACCACTTTCCACATCTCAAGCTCGGTCGGAGTCTCGATACCCTGCATCGGAGCAGTCTCGATAACGCTTGCAGGGGGTGGAAGCATTTCGGTTGTCATCTCGACCTTGAACGGACCTTTGAAAATCTCATGGTCTTTATTCATACCAAAGGCATAGTTGTCGAGGCACAGGCAATACCAGTCGTTTTTGGTGCCAATTGTGCGGCCCATGTCCTGGCTGGCGCTTGCTATACAAAGAGCTGCGCTGCTGAAATCATCAGGAAGATATGCAGCCGGTTCATAGCGTGTTACGCGCCCGTTTTCATCATATTCCATGATTTTCTCACGGATAGGATTGGGACGTCCGTCAAAAACAGTCACGTCAAAGTTTTTCGACATGTCGGGGGTGTACTCCTTGGCATCGATAACGGTCACATCGGTAAAGTGGTCGTTAAGGAACTCCGAGAACGAGGCCATACGCTCGGCCACCGATGCGGCCAAAGTGTCGGGGTCAACCTCTACCCCGCCCATTGTCTCAAGATTGGCCGAACCACCAACATAGAGCACGTTCAGTTTCTCCTTGTTGCTTGAGTCACATGAGCTGAAGACAGCCATGACTGCAACCACGAGAAGCGTGAGTAATGAATTCAGTTTTTTCATTTGGATTATTTTATTTTTAATTGTTATAGAGACGTGCCCTTGGCACGTTAAACTTGCATTTGCTCGGGTTGATAGGACGCGATATATCGCGTCCCTACCCGGGTTGACATGCCTTTGGCACGCTGGAGGTGCTTTTCAGGGTTGGTAGGGACGCGATATTTAGCGTCCTACTCGTCCCTCCAATTTAATTATTCAAAGATCTCTGCCAACTTGGCATCAAGCTCCTCATCGTCAAACTTACCGATGATAGTACCGTCGGCAGCGATGATATATTTGGTAGGCAGATAATGAACGGCATATTTATTGCTCTGGTCACCCGATTTGTCATAACCGGTAAAATTACCGTTGGCATCAGTCGTCATTTTGAGACCGCGGAGGATGTGATGATAGTTTTGCATACCGTCCTTGCTTGTCTCGATAAACTCTTTCCACTGGTCGGGATTGCTGTCGTTGTCACCAACACAGAACACCTCAAAGCCTTTGTCATGATATTTTTTGTAAAGCTCCTGAATGTGGGGAAGCGATGCACGGCAGGGACCACACCATGTTGCCCAGAAGTCAACGAGGACCACTTTACCCTTAAGGTCAGAAAGTTTCTCGGCCTCACCTTTGTGATTTACGCCTACAAGGTCGGGAGCGGGCTGGCCGGGCTGAACCGATGCAAGAGCGTCGAGCTCCTCTTTTACAGGAGCGGCAGCCGCCTGAACCTCGGGAGTGAGCGATTCATAAACCGATTTAAGCTCGTCATAGCTCATCTGGCTCATCGCATATTGCAAAAGCACGGGGACATAGAACGAACCGGGATTCTCGGCAATGAATTTTGCCTGAATTTCCTCAGCCTTGGCACGAAGTTCTTCCGTCTTCTTATTCAAGGAGTCTACGAGTTCCTTGTTGTCGGCATTAACCTGAATTGCATGACGCAGACCGTTCATCTCCTCATAAATAGGTTTGAGAGAGTTTTCGTAGGCAAGCTGCTCGTCGGTGGTTTTCGAGCCGGCAACGGTTCCGTTGCTGAAATCGACGGTTTCAAGGCCCGAGATAGTTATTTCACTCGGTTCAACATAAAATTGTACAACCTGCTTGTTGGCACGGTCCTGAAGATTGCCGAGATAGACGATTGCACGCGAAGGAATAGCGACGGTACCTTCAAATTTGAACTGACCGTTCTCGATTGTGGCTGTATCGGTAGCCATCGAGTCGCCAATCATTTTACACAAATATATCTGCTGGCCGTCAAGACCGGCAACTTCACCGGTAACTGTGTAGGTGTCAGCCGGTTTTTGAGCGCAAGAAGCAAGCATCATTAATGCGCCGGCGCAAAAGAAAAGTTTTAATTGGTTCATTATAGTTGATTTTTAATTATTATAAGTTCTATAAATCTTATAAATTCAGTGTTGGTAGGGACGCGATATTTCGCGTCCTACCCGCCCCTGTTTGGGGCTTATAAATTAGTTTAATAGGCCTTATAAAACTTATATGACCTATTAGACTTATAAATTTTAGAAGTTCTGCTCCAGGTTGGGGTTAACACTCATCACATTTACCGGAATGGGGAATACCCACAGGGTCGACTCGGGGGTAAGAGTCATCGAGTTGGTACCGAATGTGCGGTGGAGAGTCTGCTTGTAGTCGGGGAGCTGAGTCCAACGCTTGCGGTCGATGAAGTTGAAGACAGTGTAGATATTTTCACCGTGAGCTGTCTGACGAAGGTGATGGATTGCTGTAGCCTTGTCATTAACCTTGCCCTTGAGAGGCTCGTAAAGTTCGGGATCAATACGTTTCACGCGGATAATATCAAGAGCTTCCATAGCCTCGTCATATTTACCGTTAGCAATGGCAGTCTCGGCAAGAATCAGATACATCTGAGTTGTTTTAAGACCGATATTGTTCCATGACGAGCTGAGGTCGTAGGTAAGAGGCCAATCATAGCCCTCTCCGATTAATTGAGACGCGAATCCCATTCCCGGCAAGAAATCATAAGCTACTTGCAAAGTGTAGAATTTATCTTTTACTGCATGACCATTTTCAAACATTTCAACACCATAAGGAGTTACAGTTTCATAAAACTCAATGAAATCAACGTTGAAATAATCTTCGGGGCACTCCTGTTTGGGACGATAGAGAACAGTGTGAGGTTCACCTACAATATAACCATAGACAGTAGTAGTCATTGTGTTATAGTCAACCACAGTGTTAATCATACCGAGAGCCTTGTTTGCCTCGGCGGCGGCTGTTGCATAATCCTGCATCGCCATGCAAGCGAGAGCCTTGATAGCATGGGGGCAGGGAGCCGACATACGCATACGGTTAACGTTCATCACGGGGAGAGCGTTGAGAGCGATGGCAGCGTCAAGGTCGGCGATGATGTGGTCATAGAACTCCTTCATTGTTGAGGGCTCGCCCGGCACCTTGATATCCATATCCTCGGTTACATAAACCAAAGCCTGCTGAGAGTCAGCTGTGGAGGGGTTATATGCTTTACCAAATTTCTGAATGACAAGATAATGGAAATAGGCACGGAGAGTCAAAGCCTCGGCTTTAACCTGCTGTTTCAATGCCTCATTACCGCTTGCATCGTCAATTTTCATGAGAATCGGGTTTGCAACCTTACCGATAATGGCATAGCAATCGGTATACCAGTCATCACCGGCTGTAAGACCCGGCAGGAGTTCATTATGAGCCTGCTCGTCCCATGTAATGAGAATCTGAGATTTTGACTTGACAGGCTGGTTCATCAATGTATTGAGGTTACTGTAAGCGTATATTATATCACCGCTGATTTCCATCATGTCGGTAGCGCTGAAATTATACTCATAGTTGAGCAGCATCTCGAGCTGGTCTACAGTTTCGAGTAGGTTCATACCCTTGGGATCGATTTCGGTGAAACCCGAGCATGAAACCCCTGTCATTGCCAGTGCTGTGCCTGCGACGGCACCAAGTATATATTTTTTGAGTTTCATATAGATTATTCCTGATTTTAGATATTTACGTTAAGACCGAATACGTAGGATGAGCGACCGCGAATGCCGAGGGTTTCGGGGTCAACACCGATTTTGTTGGCAGTCCAGATAGCTTTGGGGTCATTGATCTGGAATGTGAATCGCAAGTTGTTGATACCTACATGTTTCAACAGATGGGACGGGAGATCGTAACCGAGAACGATGTTACGTATTTTGATAAACGATGCATCATGAACGGCCTTGTTTGAATACTGGGGTTCGCTACCGATTGAGGTTGATGCCCAGCGGCCGATTCCCGGAGTGTCGGTCGGGTGTTCGGGAGTCCATGCATTCAAGAAGTAAGATTTGATAGGATTGGTCCATGAGCTTGAGAATGTCTCGGTCTCGGCAAGAGCACGCATCTTGTGCCCGCCGTAGTAAACCATAACAACACCGAGGCTAAGTCCGTTCCAACGGAACGTGTTATCCATTGCTATGATGTTCTTGGGATCGGATTGACCCGAGAATTCAAGACAATCTATATTGGCTGTTGACGGACCGGTAGTTTTTGCATCATTGTTACCATAGAACAGGATACGACCCTGCTGGCCCGGTTCGGTACCGATACCGGCAAACCGGTAGCTCCACATTGCGTTTACAGGATAACCGGTCTTATAGGGAGTCGAAACAAGCTCATAAGCTTTTGTAGCGTCATTCTCTACATCGGTTACCTTGTTGCTGTTGAAAGTAAAGGTCATGCTTGTGGTCCACGAGAAATCGCTGCGGTGGTTGGCACGGAACCAGTCGTAGGCTGCCGAGATTTCAAGACCGCGGTTGCGGATTGAAGCAACGTTGGCAACCATTGAGGTGAAACCGAATGTCGGGTCAAGGTTCTTATTGTTGAAGATGTCTTTACCCTCTTTGTTATACCAGTCGATAGAACCGCGCAGACGATAACCGAAGAAGCTGAAGTCGAGACCGACGTTGGTTGTCTTGTTCTGCTCCCAGCGGAGGTCGGGGTTGGCGGGAGATACTACCTCACCAAGGGGAAGATTTGTTGTTGAGTTCATACCGGTCGATGTGGCGGTCATGAGTGATGTGGCACCCTGATAAATATTACCGGTAACACCATAAGAGAAGCGGAGCTTGAGGAAGTCGGCCCATGTCTGGTCGTGCATGAATTCCTCGTTGTGGATATTCCAGCCCAAACCTACCGACCAGAGAGGTTTGCCACGGAATTTCGAGTTAAGACCGTAAACGTCGGCATAGTCCTTACGGAACGACCCGAACACGTTGTAACGTTCGTCATAGGTATATGTTGCGTTGAAATAGCCTGAACCGTATCGGTGACGTACCTCGGGAATGATGCCCATACCGTTTTCAAGATAGGGACGGAATGCAAACTGCTGTGCAGGGAAAGGATTACCTGTTGTACCCATATAATAGGGAGAATTACGCCACTGGCTTATCTCGCCAAAGTCAACAGTGTGGGTCGAGCTGTTCTGGAGCTGTTCGTCATAGCCGAGAGCGAGTGCGCGTGTACCTTTATTTTCGGTTTGACGGAACTCAAGACCGGCGATGACAGCGATATCGTGCTTGTCAAAGAATGTGCGGGTGTAGTTGCCCTGGAAACGAGCTGTCCAATAGTTACCGTTAGTATTGTTGGTCTGGAGGAAACCGCCCGAGCGGAGGAGTTTGTATTTTACTTCACCATTGTCAAGATAGGCAAACGCATTCTTGATAGTCTTGGCGGCGTGGCTCTCCTGAGTGGCATGCTGCTGTGTCTGAACATTGTCTACTTCATAAACAAACTGTGTGTTAACCGAGAGACCGGGGAGAATCTTGAAAACGAGATCGGCATGGTAGCGCATGCTCTGAGTGCGGGTTTTCATTGTATTCTGGTATGCTTCAAAAACGGGATCTATACCGGTATCCTCACAACCCTTCTCAGGAGTCCAGGTAGCTGAGCCGCAATACCAAGGATACTGTTTTGCAACGGTACCATCTTCATTATAGAACGGCTGATAGGCAGCATAGGCCCAGGGATTGAACATCGAACTGTTATAGTCGTTACCGTATGACTGATTGTTGGCATAGATACCGTTGATCGAGAAAGTGGCGGTCAACCATGAAGCGATGTCATAAGAACCTTTATAATAGATGTTCAGCCAGTCGTTGTGGTGATTGAGAAGCTCGGTATTGTCCTTTTTGTAGTTCATCACAAGATTGTTGCGGAACTTGTCCGAGCTACCGCGCAGCGAGAGGTTATACTGCTGAAGTACCTCACGGTGAGTCATATTCTTTTCATAATCGCGGGCATAATTATATGTTTTGAGCTTGGCAACTGTCTGGTCAAACTGAGTCTGATTGATTTCACCTTTAGCTAACTTGTAATAGGCCATATTAAGCGGGGTAAGAGTAGAACCGCGCTCGATTGAAGATGTGGTAGTACCGATAGGATCATTGATTTCACCTTCATTATTAAAGTAGTAATAGTCCCAATATTTACCCTCAGTTTCAATCTGCTGCTCGGGAGTCATGTAGAAGTTGGCGGCATAATCGTAGTTGGTCTTCTCATAAACGGTGATGTTGGTGGTGAAGTCAATATCGATTTTACCTTTTTTGTTGGCACTCTTGGTGGTGACAACGATAATACCGTTACCGGCACGGGCACCGTAGATTGCCGATGCGGCAGCGTCTTTCAGCACGTTGATGCTGGCAATGTCATAGGGGTTGAGGTCGTCAAGCGAGCCCTCGATGGGGAGACCGTCGACAACGAGGAGCGGGTTGGTCGAGCCGTGGAGTGTACCCAAACCACGGATGACGGGCTTGCCGCCGTAGGTAGAGAGACCGGCAACGCGACCCTCGAGGTTCTGAATGAGGTTGGGAGTGTAACGGTCCTCAAGTTTGTCGGCCGAGATAGTGGTGATAGCACCTGTCATTTTCTCCTTTTTGAGTTCCTGATAACCGGTGATGACAACCTCCGAAAGCATGTTGGTCGATTCCTGCATCTCGACATCGAGAGGTTTAGTGTCGGTCACGCGGATGTCCTGGGGGTGCATACCGATGTAGGTGAATGCGAGAGTCGCGCCCATGGGAACATTGAGAGTGAACTGACCGTCGGCATCGGTGGCAACGCCCATCGGCTCACCGATAACCTTAACCGAAGCACCGGGGATGGGGTCACCCTGATTGTCGCGGACGATACCCTTAACAGTGATGATGCGGCCTTTGGCGGCAGCGGGCTTGCTGAGAACAACGGTGTTGTTGACAATTTTCCATTTGAGACCAAGCTGACGGCCGATGACCTCATCAAGGATTTTTTCGAGTGACACGTTTTTGAACGAACCGTTCACGAGAATGCGCGAACCGGCGACGAGTTCCTTCTGATAAACGAAATCATGGCCTGAAACCTGCTCGAGCTGAGTGATAGCGGCTTCGGCGGGCGTGCGTTTGAACGACACGTCATAGTTTTTGGCTAATGCGGCAAGTGGCAAAAGCAAAAACGTAACTAAAAAGATCAAGAAATGCTTTGTCATGATTCTTTTAATGTGAAGTGTTTAGATTTGATTTATTTGAGTTAAAGTTGTTACGTGATTTATTCCGAAGCGATGACAATTTTGTTGTCAACAACGGTAAAAGTGATGCCACCGCTGACCTCGAGGATGTCGATGGCGGTCTTGAGGTTGCTGTATCGCGGTATCGAGCCTTTGAAAACGAGATTGCTCACGGCCTCATCGGCAAACTCATATTCAAAATTATACCAGCGGGCAAGGTCGCGTATGATTGCCGACAGCGGCTGCTCTTCAAACACAAACTTGCCGTGACGCCAGCCGGTGATGACCTCGGGCTTGACCGTGCGGAGGGCGACGCGCTGCTCGTTCTTTTCAAAAACGGCCTGATGTCCGGGGAACAGACGCAACGCGGCACCGTCCTCCTCACCACAGCGGGTGAGAGCGATCGAGCCGGTCTCGAGGGTGGTCATGACGCTCTCCTCCTCGGGATAGTTGCGGACGTTGAACGTCGTGCCGTAAACTCTTATCTGCTGTCCGCCGCTCACAACATAGAACGGACGCAACGAATCTTTCTTGACCTGGAAATAGGCCTCGCCGTCAACCTCAACGCGACGCTCTTTGTCGCCGAACAGTTTGGGGTATTTGAGCGTAGACTCGGAGTTGAGCCAAACGACGGTCGAGTCTTCAAGAACGATTTTGAACTCCTTTCCGCGCGGAACGTTGAGTTTGAGTTCCTCAAGTTTCATTTTGGCAGCGGGTTCGTTGGGCTTGACCTCCCACGCGATTGGGTTTTCGCCGTCATCGTTTTTGAGCGTGAGAGCTGTTCCCGATTCGTCGGAAAGATAGGCCATCTGTTCGCCGGCTTTGAAGTCGTCAAGCGAGACAGCCTTGGGAGCCTCGGCAACGAGCTCGGTCTCGGGCATGAGAGACTCGGACTGACGCGCCATGTACCACACGGCGGCACCGAGGAACACGGCAACCGAGGCGGCAGCGGCGACATACCAACGGCGACGACGGGCCTCGGGCAACGCGGCGATGCGACGCTCCATGTCAATCTTGGCACGGTCGGTGTCGATGAGCCCCTCGCGTTCATACTCCCGCTGCAAAAAAGCGATGTCGCTCAATCGGCGACCGACCTCGGCATTCTGTTCCGACGCGGCCATCCAGTTGTCAAGCTCCTGCTTTTCAGCGGGGGTAAGAGTTCCGGTGAGCTGTTTATAGAATAATTTGCTTATATTGTCCATATAGTTTTTCCAATTATCTGCTAATAGAACGTGACCCTTGATAAAAACGATACTTTTTTTCTAAAAAAATTTCAATTTTTCTGATTTTATATAAAAAAGCTATTATCTTTGTCGCCGAAAGGATATAATTTCATGCCGGACTATATATTTATATATGATTCTTTTCAAAGAGGACATCTCGAGCCATTCTACAGCTCGATGTACCCCGGATTGTTGCGCTACACGGCGCGACTGCTCGGCGATGACCTCGCACTGCTGGCCGAGGACTGTCTTCAGGACTCGATTCTCGCCACCTACAAAAACCGGCATCTTATATCAACACCCGAGCAATGGCGCGCATGGATGCTGAAAAGCATCAAAAACCGTGTGATAGAAATAATGCGTAAAGCCACCTCAAAGCGTAACTACTCGACCCACACGACTTTATCGGCGTCGCTTGAGATCGGCAGCGTCGAAGCCGACCTCATCGAGCAGGAAACTATGAACGCCTTTTTCAGCGCGATTGCCTCGCTGCCCGACCGCTATCGCGAGATAGTGGAACTCAGTTTTGAACAGGGTCTCAAAAACGAGGAGGTAGCCAGGATGCTCGACATCACCGAGGTTGCAGTGCGTAAGCGCAAAAAACGCCTCATCGAGATTCTGCGTGAAAAACTCGGCGGCCACACCGACACGCATCTCATCGTCACCCTGCTCGCCAATTATTCAACCCTCGCCTCCCCTGTCTATAAAACACATCTCCGACACCCAGAGACGCTCATGAATCGACTAGACCGACTT
>JAIDNJ010000199.1 GCA_029063895.1 Muribaculaceae bacterium
TGCTCATGGTCACATCTGCCCACATCACCGGGAAACGAGATTTGTTTTTCGGTGTCGATATATCGGCTGAAACAGCGTCTCTTATGACAGGCAGGACAAGTATGTCGGCTGCTAATGCCTTTATAGGGTTGGAGTATGAATCGGTGAACATTCATAATAAAATGCAGAAAATGCAGAAAGCGCAATGATTAAAGTTTAGAATACAGTCCATGTTTTTCTCGCTGAAAGTAGCTGCCGACGGAGACTGATTTTTTGAGAAAATCCTGAAATGTACGTCCCGGCATACCGTTTTCGACCGCTATTCGGATTCCTTCTTCGGTCGTAAAAACCTTAGGCAATGCAGCTACGACAACTCTTTGCTGTTCAGTAAGTGTCATTTCGCTAATGATACCTTGCACGCGTCTGGCTGTCATCTTGAAATAATTTACAAGAGACACAGCATTTTCAACCGAAACAAGATCTATTTCTTTCTTATCTGCCTCACCACAAGCCCAGCGTGCTAATTGAAGTATCAGGCAGAATCGGATAGCATGAAAATCAAACTTATTATAGATACCTTTCAATACATCGTTTTCTGCTCTATTACAGTCGTCTGTATTCTCGCGCTGCCATTCGTAGAGCCTTGATTTTGCATCCGGAGCAAACTGAAGAATCTCCGACACAATGTATCCGTTCTCATCGGTAGAATAAGGCATACCCATCAGTTTGCCGATGATCTCAGTCCATGCCGTTTCGATATCAAATGTCGGCTCCTGATCACTCCACGGCTGTTTGTCCTGATTGTTTGAGATTACGAATAGCAGACGGTCAATGAAACCATTTGATGAACGGCTACCTTGGGCAAGTTCATTAAGAATGCCATTCTGGATAGTGCCGACAACCGAAACAAAAGGACGGCTGATATAAACGGAGTTTTTCGCGCCTTTTCGGTCGGAGAAGGTCGGATTGGCATTGAACAGCTTTAGCCAATATTCTTCATCAGAACCCTTGTTGTATCGGCTGAAATTCTTGAACCATCCGGCAAGCTCATCATTCCACATGCATATACCTCTGAGATTCTCAGAATGTATCTGCAACATGGCTTCGGGTGTGGCATCCGAAATAAGATGTCTCTTGCACACTGGGGCAACGGGTCTTGCCTCTGTACGTTCTTTCATGGGCAACTCTTTCTGACGCTCATATTCTGCGTATGCTTTCGTATACTCCTGAGTTGATTTGCAGTCAAGGTCAGAGAACGGGCGAATTGCGAAATTCAAGGGATGAGACTTGCATGCGCCGGGACACCCGACAAGAGCCATGAAAAGAATTGCACTCTCGTCCCACTTTCCTTTGAGTCTTGCAAAATGAGTATTGCCGATACCTAACCCCAAAGCTACAAGCATAGCTCCAGCCAAGTAGTCGATGGGGAATCCATAGCACTCGTTAGCTTCGTGGATGATGCGCTGAATCTTCATCGGCATTGCACCCAAAGGGAAGTTGCCTCCTTTCAATTTTACACTCATGTCAACGGCTTTGCCGAGAACGAGCATTGGATCAACAGACTTTTCCATCGGCTATCGGAGATAAGTTGATTTGCCTCGTGTGCCTCGGCTGATTTCTGACTCCATTTCGGCAAAGGACAGAATGGATGACTGACGTTTGTTCTCCCTGATATGATCGATCAGTTCCGCTTCGATGAAACGCCATGACTTTTCTTCCGGTCCTTTGTATGCCGGAATCTTTCCACCCTGAGCAAGACGGTAGACGGTGGATTTTGCCAACCCAAGAATCTCGCAGGCATGATTTATGCCGATAAAACCAGTGGTTGACTTTCGTGAATGATTCTCGGAGGTAAGCTGAGCACGCAGCTCCTTTACCTCATTAGCCAATTCCCTTACGAGATTGACCAGCGATGACACTGCACCCGGCAGCTCATCGAATGTAAGTGTACCATTTGACATAAAAGCTGGCGAACCCACGTTTATGTGAATTCGCCAGCAAAGGTCGGAAGTGTATGAATGGTGGAATCCGTAACCCTAAAATCAAGGTTTTCCACCCTTATCCCACCATTTATCCACCGTTAGTAATATCCGTAACCGTCATCATCTAAAATGTTGTCTCCGGGGGAGTAAGGTTCTAATTCCATGTCGGCTAAAGCCGCAGCCATTGCCGGATTTGTAGATTTTGATCGTTTACTACTTTTTGTAACCTTGGTTAATTTTTGGGGTGTCGTTTTCTTGATTCTCTGGGGTGTTTCCGATTCAACTTTTCCCACCGGTTCATCTTCGGAAGGAATTTCAAAGCGTGCAACATTTTCATTGATTTTTATATTTCCCTGACTACCGTTGCTTTTAAGTTTTCTTTCGATAGTGCAGACTTCGACATCCTTAAATTTCTGGGCAAATACTTGTTTCAGAAAGTGGGCGGTATGAGGATTGCTCTTCTTGAAAGGCTTGGCGATATTCCACCCGAAGTGCATCATATCTGTTGTTGTGAGTGTGTCAGGTAAATCTATTGCCTCGTCATCGTAGAACTCCGGCACACCTTGGGTATGAATAAATGATGTAACCGCATCAATAACCTTTTCTACGATATGCTTATCAACAAAGGGTGAGAGTGTGTACCCAACATAGAGAATAACATGTTCCTCTTTTTCGTAAGCACGGTCATCCTGTTGTTTCTTGGCCTGTTCTCTACGTCCTTCGTAGTCGATCACGATTTTCTTAGGAGTAGGTGTTTCGATTTTAACAATGTTGCTATCAACTACCTGCGTCTCAGGCTCAATATTAACTGCTTGTAGTTCGGCTGTAGTAGCCGTCTTCTGTTCAATTTGTTCCGGCTTAGTTTCTACCACTGGAGCAACCTCCCTTGGCTGAAATCCAAGTTTTCGGAACAATTTATCTATTTTAGCAACAATAGCAGACTCTTTCTTGTCGGGGAAAATGTCTTTGAATGCCATATACAGCAATCCTATTACTACAATCACGCCAATAAACACTAAATTGGCGTTAAATCCGCTCATTCCACCAGTGTCAATAGCGGATTGTCGGGCAAGTGCGGCGAGAAGCAAGGCAGCTAAACCTATCCAAAGCCATAACTGCCAGTGGTCGGGGAGTTGTCCGTTTTTCATTATGTTTAATTATTGTGAAAATTTGTGTCAGATTTTATAACGCCAAGTTGGCTTAATATGTTCATTAAAACAGAATAAGCCACTCCCCGTTTTTGAAGAATGGCTTTCTTTGATTGTTAAATTTCTATTATTTCAGTGAAATCACTTTTGATGCATCTCGTTTTCTCTCATCAACGACAGTTGCGTAAATCTGAGTATTTTTCACACTCCTATGGGTTAACATCTTGCTGATGGTGAGTATATCCACCCCATTGGCAGCAAGAAGCGTAGCGAAACTGTGTCGCATAGAGTGGAAAGTAATCTTTCGAGTTATTCCGGCAGATTTCAACCATTCTTTCAATGGATGATTTACCATATGGCGTTTCAGACCTTTGAAGACCAAACCCTCTGAGCGTTCGCCACAAATGGCTAATGTCTCGTCACTGATAGGCAGATTAGCTTCCTCTTCGGTTTTCTCAGTGCAGATACGGATCACATAACCGCCATCCTGTCCCATCTGAATATGCTCCCACGATAGTTGCAGTATATCGCTGATTCGTAATCCTGTCATGCAACTGAATATAGCCGCTTGTTTCAGTACCGGTATCTTACATGGAGTTGCCACAAGTGTTTTGACCTCTGAAAGAGTCAGGAATTCCTTTTTGACATCCTTCCATTCGATTTTTTCAAGGAAATCATTGATATTCTCTCGGATATACTTTTCCTGATAGGTCATTTTCAACAATGCGCGGAATGTTGACCAGTATCCGGCGGCTGAGTTGTGGGAAATCGGTCCTTTCCCGTTATTACGTTGACGTTGTGCCGTAAGGAGATAATTGCGGAATCCTTTGCAGAAATCCACTGTAAGGTCACCGAAAGAACACTTACCCTTACAATAGATGGTAAAGTGGCGCAGGACGCAATCCCATTTCTCATATTTCTGACGGCATTTCTGCTTGAAATAGGCGAGAAAGTCCATTCTGAGTTTGGCTTTATCAAGAAAGTCAAACTGCTCGTTAAGTAGTTGCTCGAAGCGGCGACATCGTATAGCCTCTGCCTTCTCCTCCATAGAGGCGTTGAACTGACGCTCACGCTCATTCTTGGGCGCGGCATAGATGTAGATGCCGAGAGTTTCCCGGCGGCTCATCCGATTTGTGTGAGGGTTACGGATGGCGGGGTAGAAATCAAGGTAGAGCGAAATGCGTCCACCTGAGATGGCCTTCTTGCGAAGGAAAACTTTAGTGCATGTATTCATATGCGTTTTGATTTAAAAGATTTAATGCAAAGGTCGGAAGTGTTTGAATGGTGGAATTCAGCACCACTCTTTTAGCGTTTTCCACCGTGATTCCACCACCATTCCACTGTGTCAAATGTTAGGTGGTGCAAACAGATTATCAAGCTCTTGCTTGGAAATGTATGTATATTTACCTCTTTTTACTCTTGGTATATTGTAGGTCTTGACATAATGGTATAGTTGGTCTCTTGTCATACCGAATTTTTCCATTGCTTCTGCAATGGTGTATTCTTTCGGTGGTTCTGGTGCCGATATTCCTTTGGCTACATCGAAATGTTGTTTAGAATATCGAACCTCCTTGCCAACCTTCTTTTTGGGGATTCTTTCCTTTGAAACAAGATTATAAATGGCTGATAGGGTCATGCCGAATTTTTCTTGGATTTCTACAGTTGAGTACCATTCTGTAATTCCATCTGTGTCAGATTTGGTAGCAAAGGCTCGGTCGATATGCGTTTTGCTCCACATATTTTTTCCACGATATACCGTCTTGGGTATATTCTTCTCTTTGCATACTTTCCAGAACCAACCGTTAGAGATACTAAATTTGTCAAGCACCTCCTGAGTGGTATAAAATTCTGAAATAGTCTTTTTCTCTTTAGTAATAGACACACGTTCAGCAGATGAAAACAGTGCATCTATATCGCTTCGTTTTATTAAGGTTTTTCGGTTGAGTTTCCATGCCTTTATCGTACCGTTATTAATGTAGGTATAAAAAGTTTTGTAGCATAGTCCTACATATACGGCTGCTTCGCGTGGAGTAATAAAGTCTTTATTTGAGATTTCGCTTTCTCCCGATTTTACTCTTCTGACTTCATCTTGACAACGCTCGATTTTCTCTTTTCGCTTACGCTCCTTGTAGGCATGTTCAGCACACCTTTTGCAACAGTAAGCTGTTTGGGTGGTGCGTGCAATAAAATCTTTGCCACACCACTGACAGACTTTTGGGATTTGAAGATTACTGCTCATATTGAACCGTTGTAAGTGGTTATTTCGCCTGTTATTTCGTCGAAATAGTGTATGGGCGTGTACTGACGTGTATTGACGTGTAAATCGTCCATCACTTATCTCTCCGTGTATATCCCGATTGCAGACGAGATACAATCGGGATACAAAAATGGGCGTAAAATCGAGCAGAAACCGATAAAATCGGTTAGTGTGGCAACAAAAATGGCACCCCGTAAAGAGTGCCATACTAACATATTATGCTAAATTGTAATCGTTTCTAATCACATGGTCATTTGCCGATGCAGAAGCGGTTAATTTATTGACTTACAAAAGTATAGAAATCTAATCCGTACAAGCATCGTACATTTTCTGTGTTTGTAAGTGGTTAACCCACTGCGATTTAATACATTACAAGCCGCATTTGCCAAACTGACAACAGTGACTCAATGCAAAGTTA
>JAIDNJ010000002.1 GCA_029063895.1 Muribaculaceae bacterium
GCAAATTTGATACCTTTGGTGTTGCGGAGTATGTGGTTGAGCAGGGTGGTTTTGCCGCTGCCAAGATAGCCTGTGACGAGGAGTACGGGAGTTTCAGATTGTTTCATGATAAGATGAAAAATATATTTTAAGAGTTCTGTTCTGTTTTGTTGTCAATATTAGTTATGATTTTAGTAATTTCGGCTTTCAATAAAGGAAGGTGGTTAATTACTATAGACCATATCATTTCATTGCTTACGCTGTCGTAGCCATGAATAACATAATTGCGTGTATCAACAATTTTTCGAGCCTTGGTAATATTAATTTCAGGATTGGTCTTTAATAGTTTATTCATTGCTTCTCCAATGATTGCAATGTTCATTTGTATAGCTCGTTGCAATACCGGGGTGCTGCAATAAGTGTCAAACCGACGTGGAAATAAGTTGAAATAAGACTCAATTTGCTCTATTGACCCCAAAATGTCTCTTAGATACTTAACAATCGTGTTTTCAGCCATAAATCAGTTTGCGTGTTTGGTTAAGTTCTTCGCGGAAATAGGGATTCCCAATGGTCGAATCTTCTGTAAGATCTATTCTACGGCCTAACAGATCTTCAAGAGCATATTGAAAGTCAAAAAAATTATCGGCATAGTCAAATAAATCGATTTTGCTTTTATCAAAATCGACACAAAGGTCAATATCGCTTTCGGGACGGAAACGATCGGTTAGAATTGAGCCAAATACCCATAGCTTCCTTACATGAAATCGTTTACAAATCTCGATGATTTTTCGAATATTGGTTTCGACTAGATGCATTTTATTCTGTATTAGTGTTATTTCTTGATTGCAAATTTAAGAATAAAACGGGAAAAATCAAATTATAGGGAGTGTTTAATTATAAATCAGCCATTAGAAGCCAGGGGATATCCATACAACATATAATGAAATGGAGCTGCATCAGTGATACAACTCCATTTCATTGGCTTTTGTCGGGGTGAGAAGACTCGAACTTCCGACCTCCACGTCCCGAACGTGGCGCGCTGCCAACTGTGCTACACCCCGAATTGCTTAGGGACTATTTGTCCAAAAGCGCTGCAAAGTTAGTGATTTTTTTTGAATTGTATTATGTTATCGCTAAAAAAGTGAAAATTATTTCAAGATACCCGACGAGGCCGAACCTGAAACCTGGAGTTCGTTATCGCGTTTCACTCTCTTACCAAATCCAAAGGTATATGTAGCCACTAACTGGATGAATGCTCTGCTTAAACCACCTGTGATTATTTCGTCGGTATCATAGTATTTGCTCTTCATAACATAGTGGGTATTTTGATAGTTCCATCTTGTGAAATTGATGATGTCACCGCGGATATTCCAGTGAGAACCTGACCATCCCGCTGTGATATACCAGTCGCTTTTGCCATATACCCATAAACCATTCATACAGCCGTCGGCGCTCGCATTACCTGCAACATAGGTGAGTGTAAAATTCCAATTCCCGAGATAGTAGCGTGCGCGGGCGTGCCAGTTGATATGGGAATGATTGATGTTGTAGGGGATTCCGTTGTGATTGATTAACTGACCTATTCTCCCTGAGAACACCAGATTGCGGTCAAAAAACTTGGCTGACCCGCTCACACCATATGATCCCTGGGCATAACTTCCCATAGGTTGTTTGATTGTACGCAATATACCGGTTGATGAAGCTTCGTAGTCATAGACATATCTGTCGTCAACAAACCACGCCCATGCAAAAGCGCTGATACTGAAATCATTGTTTGGAATCCATGTGTAGGTAAAATCAAAATCATAACTTTTGGCCGGTATGAGATTGGGATTGCCGGTATATTTCAGCAGGGGTGTAGCTCCGATAATCTTGTCACTTTTAAAACTTGGAGAGGGAAGCCATGATTCATAACTTGCCAACAGATTCAGTGAGTTATGATCATTTGGGGAATATTGTACCGACAGGCTTGATTTTGGTGTCGACGGCCGGTCGACCATATCGCCAAACTGCAGCCGGTCCCAATCCCATGCCAAGGTTGCCGTTCCATAAACCTTGCCAATTGTGACGTCGTAACTGATACCTGTCTCAACGCGGAATGATTTGGCGCGGTCAAAGGCTGATGTCGACCCGGAGTATCGTGTACGGTTGTATTCATAGGACCCATTCATTCCCAGTGACAAATTTCCGAAGCTACCGAAGTTATGAGTGAATTTGAGAACGCCCGAAAGTTTATTGGTGTTGTCGGTCGCGCTATTGAGTATGTCGTTAAATCCGCTCTCGCGGTAGAGGGTGTTCTGTTCGGTATGAGAAAAACTGTAGGTGGGATTGAAAACGATTGAGTTCTTATTGTGCAATCTGAAGAAATAATAACCCTCGTACGTGATAAATTGCGATCGTTCGTTTAAAAGTGATGAATATACGGTATTGTTAAAGTCGGGGGTATTGTAGGTGATGCAGCCACTTTTTTCATTGTTTGGATTTCGGTCGACCTTTCCCTTTATTTGAGAGGATGCCTGGATGTTATCTGAATTGTAGGTCGCCTTCACTGTCGCAAAGTACCAATCTTGTTTTTTTGTAGACGCCAGTGTATTGGAGTTGCGTTGAAACTCTTTAATTTCGCCTGTCTCTTGTGGCAGACGATAAGTTTCGGTGAGATCAGAACCTTCATGTTTACGGTCATAGTGAAGGGTTGACCCCATGATGTCATAGGTCATATTTTTACGCTGAAAGCGAAGGTTTGTCAATAACTCTCCTACAGTATTGCTGATTAGATTGGTATGTCCGACAGTTTTCAAGTAGCCTCCATACTCATATTTCTGCATAATAAAGTTGATGACATAGGGGTTACCTTGAAGGCGGGGATCTGACGGATATTCATAATATTCAACTCTTTTGACATCGTCGGTCCGCATCGCTTGCAAGTCGCTTTGGGTAGCCGGCAGATAGTCGATGAACACCGAGACGGGTTTTCCAGCGTTAGTGACAACACTACCACCCGATATCAATCCGAGTTGAGGAATGGCCATGTGACCGAGCAGGTCTATCCCGGTTTGGGATGCATTTTTCTGGCGGGCTGTCGGGATATAGACTGATCGGTCGGCATATAGACGGGCATTCTCGGCCTCAACTGTCACGGCACCTAACGACACCACTTTTTCCTCCATAATTACAGTGCCTACCGAAAATGTACTGAATCTTTCAAACGTGGTTTTATAGCCGATACAAGACAGCTTGCCTATTACACCCTGTTGGTCGCATGGAATCGAGAATTTTCCCGATTGGTCGGTTATGCCATAGGTTATTACAGTCGAGTCTTTGGGCGCGAGCAGCATTACCGTCGCACCGGCAACCGGTTCGTTGTCGGTGCCCATGACATTTCCCTTGTAGATATACCGACCGTGTTGCAGTGCTTCAACGTAATATGTATTCTTGACCTTGACAACCGTTACAGGATTCATCCCTATCGTCTTGCGTAAGGCGTCATAGGCGTTGTCGGTGTTGACAGTTGAGCTTGTTTTATAATTCTCAAGTTCGTTGTAGATAAAGTTTATGTCAAGATTGGGGTGGTCATTAAGTATCAGTTGTATTGCCTTGGGCAGCGGTGTGGCGTTGAAACGGTAGGAATATGTTTCACCCTTGGTCATGAAGGCTGTAATCATGACCGCAATAAAAAAGAAGATGCGTGTCATGATTTAATCTACTTTAATGGTGTCATTTTCGATTGAAAGGTGCAGTTGCTCAAAGTTGTTAAGACTCTCTACCACTTCGTCTATCGAATTGGCTTGATTCCAACGGAAGTAAAGCCGTAGCTGTCTTGACTCGTCGGCATTGAATATCAGTCTGTAACCATAATATGCGGTAACTTTGGAGATGATGGTGTCAAGCGGTTTGTTGTCAAAGACTATGATTTGGGGTGACGCTGTCGTCATCTCTTCGATTGCGGCAATACTGTCAGGTTGAGATACGATAACGCCTATGTTTGTTTCGGTTTCGGGTGATGTGCCGTCGGTGGCTCGCCCTGAAAAGTAGTTGACACTAACCCCGACAACAGCGGCGACGGCTGCAAATGAAGCGATACCGATGGCGATGCCTGCGGCAACGTTGCGAGAGAACAGGTTTAATGTCTTGAACCGATTTGAGATAGTGGCTTTGTTGTGATTTAGCTCAAATGCTTTCCATTCAGCCTCCACGTCGGGGGTGTCTATTGATGACAGACTTGATTTGGTTTTGTCAAGCAGGACAAAAACCTCCTTGACCTCAGGGTCGCTAAGAAGATCAGCTATCTCTGCCGATGAATAACGTTCGGGATGTTCTGTCGCGTCAAGCAGTTGTTCTATTTTATCCATTTTGAGAAAGTTTTAAACGTAAGACATCTATTGCATGACGCAAATGTTTGTAGACAGCGACCTCGCTGATGCCGAGAAATGAGGCTATTTCCTTGTAGCTTTTTCCATCGGTAAACCGTAGATTGACAACTCGGCGGCAAGCCTCGGTTAGCTCGTTTGCAACGGTAGATTGAATCAGAGCGATTGTCTCGTCATCGGGCCAATCTTCATCGTCAATTTCCTGCTCGTCGATTGAATAAAATTCTTTCAAACGGTCGTGAACCGAAAGACTGTTTATATGGTTGATGCATCGGTTTCGCACCGCTTTGAGTAGATATGCACCTGTGACTGCCGGTGCTCGGGTCTTGAGTAAGGCTTCAAAGACGTCGTGCACAACGTCTTTTGCCGCGTCGCCGTCACGCAGTATCAGCAACGCCATCCGGTACATTGCCGGGTAATGGGTCTTGAAAAGCTGTTCTATGTCATTTATTGTCGTCATACATCAATAAGACAACTCACTGTCAGAAAACCTAACCTCATTGACAAATTTTTTTCATCCGGCGGCAAAAATAGCTTATTTAAATTTATTGTACAAATCAATCGGCAGGCATGAAAAAGTTCTGAGGACACGCCCTTCAAAATAATGGGATATAGTTGATACCCAATATTATGCTATTTGTACGGTCGAAAAGTTGGTGTGAAGATGGATTTACCTTCCTAAAAGAGAATATTACCTTTACTTAACAAGAAAACTGAAGGTATAATCCGAGGTATAAAGAAAAAGTATATGCCTAATTGAGAAGGCTTGCTTATGTGTAGTGGGGAATTTTTGAATGAACTTTCCCCTAACGTTACTTTAGCCTAAGTGCATAGATGGCGCACTTAAAGTATAGCGAGTAATTGTTCTAATCATTTGTTTTTCTTCTTTTTAAAGGATTGAACTTATTTGGCTATATTAATAGAAAATGTTAACTTTGCATCAAACATCAAAGTATTGTAATTTGGGCAACGAAGTCAAAGGACTTGATGATTTTGAGTTAATATGTTTCCTGATAATTAGATAAAAATGACAGATATAGTAAAAGTTGAACATGTAAAAAACACCTTGGTATCGTTAAGAGGTCAGGATGTTATTTTAGCATCTGATGTTGCGAAGCTCTATGGGGTGGAAACTAAGGCTATAAATCAGGCTGTTAAAAACAATCCCGATAAATTTCCAGAAGGATTTGTTTACGAACTTACAAAGGAGGAATGGGCAGTTCTAAGGTCAAAAATTTTGACCTTAGAACCCACATCCGGGAAAGGTCATCATCCCAAATATCTTCCTAAGGCATTTACAGAAAGAGGATTATATATGCTGGCTACTATATTGAAAAGTCCTATTGCAACACAAACCACGTTGGCGATTGTAAATACCTTTGCGGAAGTAAGAGAGTTGAAACATCGTCTTTTAGAGGTTCATGACACCGAGTCTCAGCAAGATAAGAAGATAGGGATGAAGCGTATCGGAGATATTCTTGCAGACTTAATTATGCCAGACCTCGAAACCACCGAAACACAGTCATCTCTTGAATTCAACTTTGTCATTGGAAAATTAAAACATTCTGTAACTCGCCATAGAAAGAATGATAATGCCGATATTATACTTAGAGAAAAGGTTATCTTTGCCAAAAGGCTTCTTTCAAAAGGCTTCCAAGAAAAGGATGTATTAGAATTAGCCAACATTAAAGAAAGTGATATAATTAAAATTAAAGATTTATTGTAGCAGGCTCTGGAAGGGGGTGCCGGAGGTTCTGATATTCGCCAAACTTCCCCGCAAATTCAAAATTCCTACACCTGTTGGCTATTATGGGCCTGATTGGGCGATAGTGATTGAGGAGGGAGCTGTTCGGCTCGTTTTCTTTGTCGCTGAGACCAAAGGGGCACTCGACAATATGGAACTTTGTGGCGTAGAACTTGCCAAAATAGAGTGTGCTAAACACCTTTACCCGTGAGTACCACTCACGAGTTGTAGCTAATATTTGGGATGAGATAGATATGATGGTTAGTTGAGTTTGTAAGTGTTACTCACTAACTTAAATTTATTGGAAGAAATAATGTCGATAAATTTTTGACTCACTTCTGTCAAAAGAAGAGATTATTTTATAACTTTGCAATCCGTTATGAAATACGGTTTTGACAACGAGAAATATCTCAAGATTCAGTCCGAACACATCAAGGAGCGTATCGCTCAGTTCGGCAACAAGCTCTATCTCGAGCTTGGCGGAAAATTATTTGACGATTATCATGCAAGTCGTGTGTTGCCCGGCTTTCAGCCTGACAGTAAGCTGCGTATGCTGTCCCAGCTGGCCGATCACGCCGAGATTGTTATAGTTATCAGCGCTCTTGATATCGAGAAAAACAAAGTGCGCAACGACCTGGGTATCACCTATGATGAAGATGTGCTGCGTTTGCGCAACGAGTTTCAGAAGCGCGGATTCCTTGTCAGCTCGGTGGTGGTGACCCACTATAACGGACAAAGCAGTGCCGATGCGTTCCGTCAGCGTCTTGAACGTCTTGGCATTACTACTTACTATCATTACACAATCGACGGATATCCCACCAATGTGGATCTCATTGACTCGGACGAAGGTTTCGGTCGCAATGACTATGTCGAGACCACCCGTCCTCTTGTCATCGTCACAGCACCCGGTCCCGGAAGTGGTAAGATGGCAGTGTGTCTCAGCCAGCTCTACAACGAACACAAGCGCGGAATCGAGGCAGGATATGCCAAATTTGAAACATTCCCCGTGTGGAGTCTTCCGTTGAAACATCCGGTAAACATCGCCTATGAAGCGGCTACGGCCGACCTCAACGATGTCAACATGATTGACCCGTTCCATCTTGAGGCATATGGCAAGACTGCGATCAACTACAACCGCGACATCGAGATTTTCCCGGTGCTTAATGCTCTTTTTGAAGGAATCTATGGTGAAAATCCCTACAAGTCGCCCACTGACATGGGTGTAAACATGGTCGGATTCTGCATCAACGATGATGAGGTGTGTTGCGAGGCTTCAAAAAATGAAATTATACGCCGTTATTACACCGCGCTCAACCGTCTTGCCAACGGTGACGGCAACGATAGCGAGGTCAACAAGATTGCTCTGCTTTTCAAGCAGGCCAAAATCGACACATCATACCGCAAGACAACAACGGCTGCACGTGAACGCGCCGCCCGTAGCGGACGCGACTGCTCGGCTATCGAGCTTGAGGACGGCACCATCATCACTGCCGAGTCGAGTGACCTTCTCGGCCCGAGCGCGGCTCTGCTGCTCAACGCCATCAAACATCTTGCCGGTATAGACCATGCGGTTAAACTTATACCCCAGGACATGATAGAACCGATTCAGCACACCAAAACAAGCTATCTGCGCAGCCACAATCCCCGGTTGCACACCGACGAGGTTCTGGTGGCCCTGTCGGTATTGAGCACCCATGACGATAACTGCCGCCGTGCGCTTGAAATGCTTCCGTGTCTCAACGGATGTCAGGTTCATTCGACCGTGATGCTTGGTGAGGTTGACCAGAAAATCTTCAAAAAACTCGGAGTCGGACTCACTTGTGACCCCAAAAAGAAAAAATAACTGCTGTCACCTGTGCGGTTATATTT
>JAIDNJ010000020.1 GCA_029063895.1 Muribaculaceae bacterium
GCAGAGCAACTGGAGAGTCAACATCGGCCTCTCCGCGGTTCCACGACATAAGGATGTTATTGACGGGAACGGTGCCGGCATTGATAATGAAAATACGGATGCCGTTTTGAAGTGTTATTATGTTTGGTTCGGGCAAGGTGAGATGCCCGAAATCGCTGATTTCAGGTGGGGTTGAGCGGTGGGGTGTCATTGTTGATTGTAGCGGCTGAATCAAAGGTTGTTTTCTAAACAGTGACGGCGGGCTTCCTCAAGGTCTTCGGCTGTATCAATGCCGATGGTGACGCGGTCGGTGAGGCTGACTTTGACAATGTAGCCGTTTGATAGCCAGCGTAGCTGTTCGAGTGATTCGGCGGTTTCGAGCGGTGCCGGTGCAAGGTGTGTTATCTCATTGAGGACGCGGGTGCGATAGGCATACATCCCGATGTGGATGAGATAGCGGTGGGTTGCGGGCCATAGTTTGGGTTCGACACAGCGCAGGTATGGAATAACCGAACGGCTGAAATATAGAGCCTGCCCTTTTTCTCCGGTTACCACCTTCACTTTATTGGGGTCATTGAGTTTTTCAAATCCTTCGGCTGCGTCAAACGGTCGTGCCAGGGTGGCGATATCGGTGTCGGGTGTTTCAAAACAGGCGGCAAGCAGCTTTATTTGTTCCGGGTCAATAAATGGTTCATCGCCCTGAATATTGATGACAACATCGGCGTCGGTACCTATTTTGTTTACAGCTTCGGCGATGCGATCGGTGCCGCTTCGGTGAGCTTCTGATGTCATTACGACGTTACCGCCAAAGGTTCTTACAGCGTCAAAAATGCGGCTGTCGTCTGTGGCAACCCACACGTTATCGCTTCCGAGAGCTTTTGAAGCCTGAATGACAACACGTTCAATCATGGGTTTACCTCCAATATCGAGCAACGGTTTTCCGGGGAGACGGCCCGACGCATATCGGGCAGGTATAATACCTATAAATTTATTCATGAAAGTGATATGATCGATTATACAGTAATGTTATTTCTTTTGATGTTTTAAAAATGACGGGAGTAGGAAAATACCTGCTATGAGGTATATGTAATAAGATAGAAGACGCCACATGATAGCGAGGACAAATACAACGCCGGCTCCCGAGATGAGGTCTCCGTAATATTCCTTGAAGAGCCATTCGCTCAGACCGCTGCCCCCGGGAGTAGGCGAGAACATGAGCAGTTCCCACACTACAAACTGACGGGCAAATACCGTGATTTGTGATGCTTCGGGCACAAAACCCAGAAACAGGGCATTGACCACCAGATAGCGTCCGGTCCAGGAAAAGGCTGTCGCTGCAAAACCGCGGAGCCACCATCTGAAGTTACGGTTGCGGAGCGAGTGTGCAGTCAAGACCATGTTGTCGGCAAGCTCGGTGACTGAAGGCAACCATCGTCTGAGAAGCTTGAATGAGAACAGCCATATAAGAAATTGTCTTATCGCTTTTGGTCGTGCTATAATGCCGAGAAACAAAATGACAGCCCACAAAGCAATAATGCCATATATAATCCAGAACACGATTTTGACGCCATCGATAAACTCGCGTGTGCCAAATCCAAACAGGTCTTTATATGGGACAAAGAGAAACATCACCGGAATTGAGATGACAAAAAACAGCTGGTCAAGAAACAGTGTTGTCATCGTCAGCGTCGTTGCTCGTCCAATGTTGATACCCTCGCGGTTAAGAAATATCATACTCAGGGCACTACCGCCGACACTCGTGGGTGTGATTGCCGATGTGAACTCGCATAGCATTGTCACATTGGCCGCACGACTCCAGCGCAGGTCCCCGTCAGTGAGGATGCGGAAACGCCATGCCATGCCAAAGTCACGGGCAAAGACAGCAAGAAGAGCCAGAAATATACAGAACCAGGCATATGGCGTGAAATGAATCGACGAGAGAGCCTCAATGCTGAATTCCTTGTAAAATAGCCAGACAACGACTCCGAGCCCGATGATTACAGGCAGGATTATCTTGAGTATTATGCTTGAGCGGATTTCGGGGGCCTTATCGGGCATGACTGTTTCAGTTAATCAGGTCGAGACAACGTTTCATATAAGCGACGGGGTCGGTCGACTCGACAACGGCGTCAGAAATTGTGATGCCGCTGATACCGGTCTCGATAAGAGGTTTGATGTCATCGGCTGTGATGCGGCCCGATGCTACAATCGGAATGTTGACACCTGCCTCGCGAACACGTCCCACAAACTGTTGGTAATCATCAAGTGACACGACCGGGTAACCTTCGACGCGGACATAGTCGATATCGGCACTCTTGAGAGCTATAACCTCATCGGGGATGGTGACGGTGACACCGATGACAGCATGAGGACCTAAAAACTCGCGTGCTTCTTTGGGTAGCATATCTCCGGGAGTGAGGTGAACACCATGTACTTTTAGCTCATTGACAAGGTTGATATCATGGTCAATTGTCATGAATGTATCTTTTTCGGTACAAAGCGGGATGATTTCGACCGCTTCATCGCGTAGTTCGGCCGGGCGCGACTGTGCGGGACTGGAAAGTTCAATCCACCGGCAACCTCCCTCGATGGCCATTTGAGCTTGTTCGGGTGCTGAATATTGAGATAAACATGAAGTTTTGAACTGTAACATGATAAAAATCTTTTATATTAATGCAAAATTACACCTATTAATCGAAACATCCAAAATCAAGAGAATGTTCACGGTCAAAGGATTGGGGCGAGAAGTCGCATAAACGATTCCTTCATGCGACGCCATCGCGACCGTTTGGCCCATGTGGCCGCATTGACGCGCTCTGATCGGGCAAGTCCCTGACGGAAAAGATCGGTCATGCGCTCATTAAAACTTTTTGAAAAGACAAGCATTGTCAGCTCGAAATTATGTTCAAAGCTGCGGAAGTCAAAGTTTGTCGACCCTATCGAAACAATTTCATCGTCGATGATGAGCATCTTGCTGTGGAGCATTCCCGGTTTATAGAGATAAACCTTTATTCCTGCACGAAGACACTCGGTTATATAGCTTGATGAGGCAAAGGTGAGAACCGCCGAGTCGCTGCGCATAGGCATGAGAATGCGGACATCACAGCCGCTGAGCGACGCCGTCTGGAGTGCGTTGAGAAGTCCTTCGGTCGGGAGAAAATAGGGTGTCTCGAGGTAGACTCGGCGACGTGAGCTACCTATTGCCTTTAGATATAGCAGCTCAATGTTGTACCATTGGCTTGTTGGACCGCTACGCACGAGCTGCATCATCAGATTTGCATTATCATCCTTTACTTGCCTTGGCATCGGCTCTATTTTAAAATCGGCTTCGGGGAGTTCATCGACCGAATCACTCATAAAACTCCAGTCGGTGATGAATGACCGTTGAACACCCATGACGGCGTTACCGGTGACACGCATATGGATGTCACGCCATGAGTCAAATGTGTTGCCCCCCGTGATATATCGCTCGGCCACGTTCATGCCGCCGACATAAGCGATTTTACCGTCAATCACACACTGTTTGCGGTGATTGCGCCAGTTGATTCGTGTGCCAAATCCGGGAAATCTTACCGGTATAAACGGCTTGATATTTACGCCGGCATCGGCCATCTCTTTGAAAAATTTCTTACCAGTCGATACCGAGCCTACGGGGTCATAGATTAAATAGACCTTGACTCCCTCACGTGCTTTTTGAGCAAGAAGTTGGGCCAGTCGGCGACCGGTTGCATCGTTTTCAATAATGTAATACTGTATAAAAAGATATTGCTTGGCCGTGGCTATGTCGTCAAAGAGGTCCTTAAACTTTTGATGGCCCGAGTCATAGACAGTAGCTGAGTTGTTGAGATGGAGTGTAGCGCCACACACGCTGTCGGCCATGCGGATGATGCCGAGAGATTCTTCGGAGAAAGGGAGTCGGGCAATATCGAGCTTCATCGCACGCTCCTGTTTGCGCAGCTTTCGTTTGAGATTTTTTGAGAGTGCGGCACGTTTACTTTTTATGTCACGGCCAAATATGAAATAAAGAAACAATCCGAGGACAGGCACCACAAGCAGTACCGTTACCCATGCGAGCGAACGCACCGGATTACGGTTTTCCGAAATGACTATAGCCACTACCACAATCGTGGTAATGAACAGTGCAGCCGAGAAGCACCAGAATATAATAGACACCATTTCGTTATTCATGTCGCTAAATTACAAATTTTGTTTTAAATAACGAGAAAAGGTATTGAAAAAATGATGATAATTGGTCTGCCGGGATAATAAAATCAGGCGATGTGCCTGTGATGTTGAATTTTAACTAAATTAATCAAATTGGTAAAAAATGTATTTAATAATTTTGTAGTGCCTACGGCACTCAATGAGCGCAAATTGCTGTTAATTAACCACGACGAGCCGAAAGGTATGTCTCTACATCGAAAAGGGCAGCGTGTTCAACTTTTGACACGCCGCCCTTAAAATGCTGTTTTGTGTAATTGTTTTAGAATTTGAGACCGACAGAAACAACGATGTTGTTATTGTTGTCGGTGAGGTCAAATGAGGGAGCTTTGACGCCTTCATAGTCGGTGAAAGCGTGGTAGGTAGACTTGCGGGTCTTGTAGACATAGGCAGCGTCGGCATAGAATGCTTTGTATCGGTAGCCGACACCGAGAGTGATGTACTGAGTGTCTTTGTTGAGAACATAGGCGGGGTTGGTACCTGAAGTGTAAATCTCGGTAGAACCGTTCTCGGCCTCAGTCTTGACGTTTGATGTCACGTAGCTGTAACCGGCACGCAGGCTGAAAGATGGTGTCACGCGATATTCAGCACCGACGCGGAGGGTGTTGCTGCCCTGATAGTAATTTTTGATATCCTGATTTTCGGGACCATAGTTATAGTTGATACCTCGGTCTGAAATCTTCATGTTGTCATAAGCATCACGTTCATAGTCAACACTGATGATGCCCTGGCCACCGATAACACCGGCGATACCAAACATCATGCGCCATGGTGAGCGGAGTTTCCAGTCAAAATAACCGTAATCGGTATATTCGTTCATGTTGTCATATCCCGATGAGTAATCAAAGTTTGTCCCGGCGTCAAAGTTTTGCGAGAGGTTGTAGTATGTCGGGGTGTGGAGTGCAAAACCTAAGCGGAGCTCGTTTATAGGTTTAACGATGACACCGAGTTTAAAATTGAAGCCGGTGCCGGTGATGCGCTTGTTGTTCATGAGGTTGAAGTAAGCATCGCCGACCTCGGTTCCGGTAGCGGCCTGGTTGGGGATGCGGGCATCATAGATTTTTTCGTCATAGTCGGCTTCCTGAGTGTAGTTGAGGCTGGTGATACCAAAGCCTACACCCCAGTATACAACATCGAGGACGTTACCGCCAAAGTCGAGATTATACTCATCAATCTGACCGCGTTCGCGTACCCATGCACCCATGTCACCCGATGACTGGCCCTGACGCCACAGGCCGTTATAGCCATTGCTTGAGTTAGGGTTAATCATATAACTGTTATAGGCGAGGATGCTGAGCCAGTCGGCATCGCTGTCCTGATAGGGATTGTAGTTGTTCTGGTAGGCATTGAGCTCACCTGGTGAGTAGTCGGTAAACGAAGCGATATAGTTGGAGAGTGATGATGAAATCGACGGACCATAATAGTTGGAGCCGCTACCCTCACCAATGTGGAAGGTACGGTCAAACGAAGCCACACGGTTGTAGCTGGCACCCCAGTTAAAGGTGCGGAGAGTTGATGACCGACCAAGGTCAATCGAGCCGATATAACCGAAGTTGTTACAGTAGACATGGGTATGGTTTTCCTTGAAGTCACCGGCCGATGTCGCCACTTTTGAGTTGGTCATGTTGAAGTCAACGGTTATGCCAACCTCACTTTTGCGGTAAACACCGATACCGGCAGGGTTCTGTGAAAGAGTCGACAGGTCACCTCCGAGGGCAGTGAATGCGCCGCCCATTGACATGAATCGGGCTGTGCCGCGAAGGTCACTCTGTGAAAGATTATAGGCATCGACTGCGCTCTGGGCCGAAGCCCCTGAGATGGCTCCGCCGGCAATGATTGCTGAAACGAGTATTTTTTTCATAATCGAGAGAATCGAATGGGGTAACTGGATTGATGTAAAAGTAGGGAGAGAGGTTATTTATAGGTTGAATAATCGGATTATCGACGACGACCGCCGGTTGAATGGCCGCCACCACCGCCTGAAGAACGGCTACCGCCGCCAAATGAACCGGACCCAAATGATG
>JAIDNJ010000200.1 GCA_029063895.1 Muribaculaceae bacterium
GAACTGGCTCAAGAAGTCACACATGGCCGCCTGATGGATGCCGAGACGATGTTTAGGCACGTAGTGATTGATGTTCAAATAGTTGCTTCCTTACATGTCAAAGACATGTCCTTGCAAAATTGCCAATTTGATATTTTGACACACCGTCACACAAATCGCTGTCAATCAATCCCTGCATACAAAAAAACCGCCATGCCTGACAGACACAGCGGCTTCTTTATAGGGGCCACACCAAAGGATGCGATGAAACTCCGAATGACAGGATTTGAGTTTCTGAAGCCCTTTGTAATCCGTCCGGGTTACCCCCTCGCCTGAGCGAGGATGCCACTCTCAAAAGAGAGTCGAGGCCCGCCATTGGACAACAGAATTGTCTCGGTATTTCATTAAAATTTGATGAGTTTCCCAATCAACTTTGATGTGGTTTTTTTCATGTTGACGGCTCTCTTGCCTTTTGAATTATAACGCAAAGTTAATGTAAATAGTTCGTATTTCCAAATATATTTTGCCCTCTCAAAAAAATTGACCGGCAATGTAACTTTTTTTAATAGCCGTGCGTCTAAGAGATAAAGTTATTTAACTATAATGGTTAAGCGGTTTTAACCACCTATGAGTAATTTTGCACTCATCAGTCACATTATCAATAAAATTCTTACCGAATCTATATATTTCACTGCGATTTAATATGGAAATGATAAAATTACGCGACATAAACAAGACCTACCCCGGTGCGGTACCGCTGCATGTGCTCAAAGGCATCAATCTCGATATTGATAAAGGGGAACTGGTCTCGATTATGGGCGCATCGGGTTCGGGCAAATCGACACTGCTCAATATTCTCGGTATTCTCGACAACTATGACACGGGCGATTATTATCTCAATGGCCAGTTAATCAAGAATTTGAGTGAGAACCGAGCCGCCGAGCTACGCAATCGTCTGATTGGATTCGTGTTTCAGTCATTCAATCTCATCAGCTATAAAAACGCGGTTGAAAACGTAGCCCTTCCACTGTTTTATCAGGGTGTGTCGCGACGCAAACGCAACATTCTGGCTATGGAGCAGCTCGACCGGATGGGGCTTGCCGACCGTGCCCACCACCTTCCGGGCGAACTGTCGGGCGGTCAAAAACAGCGTGTGGCCATCGCCCGCGCCCTCATCACCAATCCGTCGGTAATACTCGCCGACGAACCGACCGGCGCACTTGACAGCCGCACGTCGGCCGACGTAATGGAGATTTTCCGCCAGCTCAACACCGAGGCAGGCATGACCATCGTCATCGTTACTCACGACCCGAAAGTGGGCGAGCAAACCAACCGCATCATCCGCATAAGCGACGGACTCATCGTTAACTGACCACCATGTTTGATTTAATATCGGAAATAGGCCAGACACTGCGCAACAACAAGCTGCGCACAGCCCTGACAGGTTTTGCCGTGGCATGGGGCATTTTCATGCTCATAGTGTTGCTGGGCATGTCGCGCGGAGTGGTCAACTCGTTTAACGAGGGGCGCATGAGCCAGGGCTCAAACAGCATCAGTGTCTTTGGCGGACGCACCTCCGAGGCTTTTAACGGATACAAAGACGGCCGGTCAATAGAACTGAAACAGCCCGATATCAACTCTATAAAAACAAAAAACCGCAGTAATGTGGCCGATGCCGTCGGTGTGATTTCGGGCTCGCAGACAATCATCACCACTCCCGACGATTATATCTCGACAGGCTACCGCGGCGTTTATCCGTCAGAACTCATATCGCGCGGCGAGAAAATCACCGCCGGCCGCAACATAAACGAGGCCGACATGCACAACACCCGCAAGGTGGTTATCCTCACCGAGAACAATGCGTCGATTCTTTTTCCGGGAATAAAACCCGACGATGTGATAGGGCGGCGTGTGTCGCTCAACGACCTGTCATTTACCGTGATAGGGCTCATCAATCCCGAATTTGGACAAGACACCTACATACCGTTCACAACAGCGAGAATGATGTCGGGCGAGTCAGACGACCTTACCGAAATTAAAGTGGAGGCCGGCGACATCACCACGGCCCAGGAGGGTGAAGCGATGGAAGACGGCGTCAGAAAAACCCTTGCCAACGTCCACAACTTCAGTCCCGACGACAAAAAGGCAGTTTGGATATGGAACCGTTTTACCCAGCATCTCACCATGAACCGCGCCCTCGGCATTCTTGACTATGTCGTTTGGCTCATCGGTATCTTTACCATGCTGTCGGGCATCATAGGGGTGAGCAACATCATGTTTGTGTCGGTCAAGGAGCGTACCCACGAAATTGGCATACGCCGTGCAATCGGAGCCAAACCACACAACATCCTCGTTCAGATTCTCACCGAGAGCGTGGCCATCACCACCATCTTCGGTTACATAGGGGTGTTTCTCGGCATCGTGGTCACCCAGGGACTGGCAATGGCCTTTGCCTCGTCGAGTTTCATCAAAGACCCGACGGTCGACATCTCCATAGCCATCAAAGTGACCGTAGTCCTTATCATCGCCGGGTGTCTCGCCGGGCTTTTCCCCGCTCTCAAGGCCCTCAAAGTCAAACCTGTCGAAGCACTCCGCGACGAATAATCCCCAATCAAGCAGCCCAAAAGAAATGAGAATAACCGTTTTTGACATAGATAACTGGAAAGAGATCGGCGCTACCCTCGCCCGCAACAAAACGAGGACGTTCCTGACAGCATTTGGCATCTTCTGGGGCACCGCCATGCTCGCCATGCTCATGGGCGGCGCCAAAGGTCTTGAAGACATCATAAGCCGCAACTTCGCGGGATTTGCAACCAACAGCGCCCTGATGTTTGGCGGACGTACCACGATGGCCTACAAAGGATTCAACAAAGGAACGGCCTGGGAGCTCACCACCGACGATGTCGATTATATCAAACGCAATATCCCCGAAATCGAGGCAATTACCGGCGTCAACAACCGCAGCGAGACTGCAACGTTTGAAAAGCTGAGCACCTCGACCACCGTGACCGGTGTCGACGAGTATTTTCCGCTCGTTTTTTTACCTATAATATATGAAGGCCGATTTATCAACGC
>JAIDNJ010000201.1 GCA_029063895.1 Muribaculaceae bacterium
ACAACAGCGGCAACCTTGTCATAGTTCTATCTAACTTCATAGCCCGAAGGTGAAAAAAACGATAGAACAATTTTTCGATCGGGAAAACGGCGGCGAAGGCGTTCAATCATCGGTCGACCCTGTTCAAACTCGCCCAACGATGCAGCATGAAACCAAACAGGCTTGTCACCGGGACGTAGAACAGCCCGAAGCGTTTCAACAGCTTTTTTCTGCCCTTCAATCATCTTCTTGATTTTGGGCGAACGTAAGGCCGCAACTCCGGCGCCAAAAGAATAAAGCCCGATAATACCGTTATAAATCGGATTCATCAGCGATACAGTTTAAGGATGGTTGCCTTATTCGGCAGGTTTGATATTTTCGATACCTTTTTTAATGCGTCGGATTGTTTCCTCCTTGCCAAGAAGCTCGGTGATATCAAACATATGTGGACCCACACATTTACCGACAACAGTGAGACGGAACGCGTTCATAACGTTACCCATGTGCAAACCGTTCTGTTCAATCCAACCTATAACAATAGGCTCGGCTGCAGCCGATGAAAAATCATCGATTGATTCAAGAACCTTGATAAGTTCCTCCATGTGACCGGGCATATCGGGAGTCCAGCGTTTTTTGATTGCTTTAGGATCATAATCGTCCGGCTCTACAAAGAAATAATAAGCCTGCTCCCAAAGGTCGTTAACAAAATTGATGCGTCCTTTAACAAGCGAAACGACACGGGCAAGATATTGGTCGGTATATTTGTCGGGATCAACGCCATGAGCACGCAGAACAGGTTTGAACATCTCGGCAAGAGTATTATCGTCAAGATTCTGGAGATAGGTGTGGTTAAACCATTTACCTTTTTCAAACGCAAACTTTGCGCCTGCACGCGAGCAATGGTCAAGCGAGAATTTGGCAATCAGTTCGTCCATTGACATTATCTCGGTATCATCGCCAGGGTTCCAGCCAAGGAGGGCCAGGAAGTTTACGACTGCTTCGGGAAGATATCCCGATTCCCGATATCCCGATGACACATCACCCGACTTGGGATCGTGCCACTCGAGAGGAAATACCGGAAAACCGAGACGGTCGCCGTCACGCTTGCTTAGCTTACCTTTGCCATCGGGTTTGAGCAATAAGGGCAAATGCACAAAGTCGGGCATTGTATCACGCCAGCCAAAAGCTTCATATAAAAGGACATGAAGCGGAGCCGACGGAAGCCACTCCTCCCCTCTTATGACATGGGTTACTTCCATGAGATGGTCATCGACAATATTGGCGAGATGATAAGTTGGCAGGTCATCGGCACTTTTGTAGAGAACTTTATCATCAAGAATTGATGAATTGATGACAACCTTACCACGGATAAGATCATTTACCTCTACATCGCGGCCGGGTTCTATGAGAAAACGGACCACATAGGGAATGCCCTCACCTATGAGCTTTTCAACCTCGTCGGCCGACATTGTGAGCGAGTTTCTCATTGACATACGGGTTGAAGCATCATACTGAAAATTGGGATGAGACGCACGAGCGGCCTCGAGCTCGGCCGGTGTATCAAAAGCGATGTAGGCCTTACCGGCGTCGAGCAGTTGTTTTACATGCTCACGATAAATGTCGCGACGTTCACTCTGTTTATATGGACCAAACTTTCCACCTTCGCGCACACCTTCATCTATGCCGATACCGAGCCATGCAAGAGCTTCGTTAATGTATTCCTCAGCTCCCGGGACAAAACGCTGGGAGTCGGTATCTTCAATTCTGAGAATCATTGTGCCGCCATGCTGACGCGCAAAAAGATAATTATAAAGGGCGGTACGTACACCACCAATATGTAGAGGCCCTGTCGGGGACGGTGCAAATCTGACTCTTACCGGTCGGTTCATTACTGTTTATATTATATAGTTAATAATTAATGTGCAAATTTACGTAAGATTATTGTATATTCTATCTAACTACTCAAAAAAGTTATTCTATATCGCTATAATATCATACTAAAAGTTAAATATAGTTAATTACACAAAGGTTGTTTTGTACATTTCAAGAGAATGTCTAATTTTGCGCAAAAATTTAGAAAAAGTACTTCACTTGACAATACCCCGACCTGAAGCTTCGGAACAAACACGGACAACAGGTTTCCCATGCGAAGAAAAGGCTAACATCCTACAAAGTCAGGCCAAAGCCAATCTTCAAGTTCAGGGTTCCAGAGAACCTGAGAGAACTGATTATCATAACCACGGCACAGCCTAAACCTCAACACCGGTCGAATCATTTACCAAAAGTAACCGACCGCAAACCGACCAACCACTCAATCACTGTCTTTAACCTTAACACCATTAAACATTCGCCAAAGTAATGTATAAAATGTGACAAAAATATTTGCTCATCCCGCACCGTCCGGCATTCAACCGGTCTATCCGGGTTATAATTGACATTGACAATCAAGAGTTCCGGTCTATCAAGGCTACAGCTAATCAACAAGACATATTCAGACATAACATATTATGTCACAAACGTTTTAAAAGATATATATTTAAGGAACACTCCTTTTAATAAAAGAAAAAAATCAGGGTTAGTTAGTAAGTAAGATGCATGTTTGGAGTGTATACAGGTAGCTCATACAGCCCGCAAATGCGGGCTGTATTTTTACGTTTAAATGTTAAATTTATTTTATAGGGCTCATTTTTACAACAATCGGGACTCAATAAGCGAAAATTGTCAATATTTTTTCTTAAC
>JAIDNJ010000202.1 GCA_029063895.1 Muribaculaceae bacterium
CAGAGTTGGCAGCCAGTTTTTTGTAGCCTAACCAGGTACCGAACATGATGCAAAAAAGAAAATAATTGTCCAAAATGCGATGTTGGTCATCAACATACCTAATGATGACTTTATCGCCATCATATTTTTTTTAAGGATAACCGCCAACGGCTGTTTTTCTTCTATTTTTGGGCCGACTGTTTCAGTACGTTTCTCATAAAGAAAAACTACGAGTATAAACGCATAAACTATACCGATAATACCAAACCAATGAAAAGTAGACTGCCATGATAACTGTTCAGCAACAAAAGCTCCGAAACCTCCTACTGCCTGTCCCATATAAAGACCTGTCATGTGAATACCAATGGCAAGGCTGAGTTGTTTGCCAGTAAAATAGTCGGCGATCAACGAGAGAGCTGCAGGTATATATAATGCTTCGGAAACTCCCATAAGTGCTCGTAGCCAATAGACTTCGTTATATGTCGTTGCATACCCCATAAGCAATGTGACCGTCGACCAAACGCCGAGAGATATGACAATAAGCCATTTACGGTTCACTCTATCGGCAACGATGCCTGATATCGGACTCATGAAGCCATATATCCACATGAACGCCGCCATTACTTTTCCAAACATCACCTTACTCTCGAGATCGGCTATATCGATAGCCATCGCATCGCGCATGGTTGAAAGCATCTGACGGTCCATGTAATTGAGAAGGGCAACGACCCACAAAAGGCCAACGACCATCCATGGATACCATTTTTTCAGTCGAATTGAATTCATAATTTATAATTTAAGAGTTATAAAGAAAAGTGTGCCGTAATGTATCATCATACGACACACTTCTCTCACCTTAGAATTAACCAATCCATCTTACTTCTGTAATCCGGTGCGGCATGGATTTTGACCACGCATCGCCCATGGAGCATTTACATTGTATGATGAAGCTTTTGAAGTTATACAAATGACTGTGGGTACACCGTCTTTCTGGACTGTCACATATAGACGACCGGTAGCATCCATTACGGGAGTCGAAGTACAGGACTGACCAAGTTGAGTTTCGGCAAGTAATGAACCGTCAGGTTTAACCACATAATAATTTGCGGCAGCATCGACAACATGAATATAACCGCGATTGTCAATTACCGGAGAAGTCTGAACATTACCCTTTGTAGCAAATACCCATTTCTGAGTACCGTCGCTATTTAATGCAACGAGACCTTCAGCAGGAGCCATACCGCCATTTGAATAAATTGTACCATCCTCAGCAATAACGACACCACCATCAGGTATTGCACCGGCTGTTACATGAATCCATTTGACATTTCCATTAGGATCAAATGCTATAATCTGACCACCGGCACCGGCATCGGTTACAAAATATACGGTACCATCAGCTCCAATTGAAGCCTGAGCCGAACGGAGTGCTCCGGTAAATGCATCGGCAGCTCCTCCAAAGTCGGTATTATATTTCCAAAGCGGTGAACCGGAGTTAATATCAAGAGCAAAGAAACCATTCTTTCCGTTAGCGGCTCCATATGCAATTCCACTACGCGACACAGTCATACCGGCGGTAACACCAAGTCCATCAGTAGCAAATACAGAGGCATCGCCCGACGGCGTGTACTTCCATACTTCATTACCACGGGTGGCAACAATAATATTACCGTCAGCATCAATTGCCGGAGTAATTGCATAGAGGTTGGTTCCACTTGCACCACCCTTCTTAGCCCATTTCAATGAACCGTTTGGATTAACTGCAATAACATAGACACCACGTTGAGCCGTTGTAGACTGGAGATCTCTCACAATCATATAGACGGTTCCATCGGCACCAACAGCAGGTGAACTGAAAATATCCTTAGCCTGAGCTGTTTCAGAGGTACCCGACATTGCAACGCTCAAATCAAGTGACCATTTTACCTGGCCGTCGGCAGTATTGTAAGCAACAAGTGCAGCCAGATCACTTCCTGAAAGGCTTCGCATCATGTAAACAGTTGAGCCGTCAGGCGATACAGCCGGTGAAGAGCCTCCTTTAACGGCACCACCGAGAGCTGCCGTCCACTGTGTTGCAAGAACCTGAGACGGATCCTGAATGTTAACACTTTTTGTTACGCTTGTTGTCAGACCATATGAGTCGGTAACCGTAAGTTTTACGGGATATGAGCCGGCTTCAGTATAAAGGAAGGAGGGGTTCTGCTGATCAGAAGTGCTACGCGCATCATCGGCAAATTCCCATTTCCACGATGTAATAGTAGTTGTACCCTTGGTTGTCGATGCATCGGCAAACGTAACAACATCGCCGAGATAGTATTCCTCCTGGTCAAGAATAAAATCGGCCTTTGTGGGATTGATGACATGAACTGTAATAGTGCTCGACGATTTTAAATCATTAGAGTCTATTACTGTTAATTTAACAGTATATGAACCATCTTTTTTATATGTAAATGTCGGAGATTGTTCGGTTGAAGTAGACCCTTCAGCATCACCAAATTCCCATAAATAACTCTTGATTGTTGTTCCGCTGCTAGGGACTGTGTTGTCAGTAAACCTGACCGGTTCGCCAACTTCATATTCACTCACCCCCTTGGCAATTTCGGCTTTAGCAGCCGTGTTATAAAATGTATGATCTTCAGAACATGAAGACCCTATCAAAGCCAATCCAAATAAAATGGCTGGTATTGTAATTTTCATGATTGGTATTATTTTATTATTTAACATCTTGTCCTGATTTATCCAGACCCGGACCACCACCGGCAGTGTAGCCACGGCTTTGACCGGTTGTTTCATCTGAAATCCAGAAAGAGTACAGGTCTCCGTCAGAGAGATAGAATTTGACCCGGATAGTTGTATTGGCTAAAGACTTAAGACTATTGTTGTTTTTCCATGTAACCATTTGTTTGGTGTTGTCACCGGTTACCTTTACACAATCGTCTTTTGAAAAGCCGTTTATCACTTTACCGTCCTTATCAAGAATTTCAACATACAGGCAACCTTTAACGTCGGCGTTGATAAAGAAATACTCTCCTTTAAATCTCATAGCTTCGGTTTGAAGCTCGCCGGTACCGCTCATCGAGACAAATCCGTCGCGTCGGAGAGTAGCCAATCCGGTGGTCACAATCTCGCTACCGTTTTGCAATCGGCGTCCACTAAGATAGAAGTATAGCTTGTCATTCACTATAATGGGTGAACCGACAGCCGACTGAAGATTGGCATTATTCCATGCGGTTGTATTTTCGTCAACGGCAAGGAACGGATTCATATCTTCCCTGAACCATGAGTAACCGTCTCGGGAGTAGCCCAACATAATCTGATTACGCTTGATAACTCCGTCACGATTGCAAACATCATTTTCGGGACCTTGCCAAACGGAAAAGAGACCGAGCATGATACTTTCGTAGGGAATAGCATCTTGATTATAGATACCGGGCGAACCATCATTATTGCTGTAATACGGATGCTTCTGTTCATTGGGCCACGGTCCAAACCAAAAGTCTTTCAAGTCGGCTTTAGCAGCTTTATTACCCGCCACGACATCCTGATTTTCCATATAATCACGTGCACGAACTGTGTAGGGATCACCACTGTTTACGCGTACATTATGACGCATTGACCAAACCCATACATTTCGGAAGGGATTTTTATAGACTGTAGATCGGTCGGCAACCGAACCAGACGGAGTAGAATTGTCTCGCCATGCTTTTCCATCAGATGATGTGAGATAATGGTAAGCCCATTTTCCTGCACCTCCTGAAACCTCAAACATTTTATATCGTGCCGAGGCATTGGATTCCTGCTTGTCAATCCATACAGTAGACGCGTCTCTGACTGACCCGCGACGAACAATATTTGTTCCGCTTATAACATTCAACGACGGTTTGGTCCAGTTAATACCATCCGATGACTCGGCATAGCATGTGATTCCGGCACCTGAAGTTGAATATGTGCCACCACCGGCCATATACCACATTTTGAATTTTCCGTCAGTTTCATCATACCACACTCCATCGCTGAAAGGCGCGGCAAAGCCACCATTAGTACCCTGTTTTTCCCACGCCTGATCAGGCACAAGAACAGGATTGGCCGAATGGTATTCAGGATAGTGATATTTTCTTGAAAGGTTTGTTGTTGCAATCAAGAAATTATCAACAAAAAGCTGACGACCAACGTCTATACGGACTACTGCCGGTTTGGAGAGTAAATAAAACGGATTCATACCCGATCTTATATCGCTGGCATAGTTACGTTGGGGAGGCCATTGAGCCGGTAAAACAATACCATTATAAATGGCATTGGGATCAATTGGGTCCTCAGTCGGTTGGGGAGAGGGAGTCGGTGCAGGTGCTGGTTCGGGATCAGGAATCGTTTTTGAATCATCACCACCACATGACGTCCCAATAG
>JAIDNJ010000203.1 GCA_029063895.1 Muribaculaceae bacterium
TTGTGTGCGTTTGTACACTTCCTATCTACTGCTCATAGCGCGGCGTGGAATATTTGAGCGTGTAAAGACGGGTAGCGTTCATGCCCAGAATCCAGTCGCCGACAGCACGCGAGAGCCCCGCATGATATAGGTTGTTGAAATCGGCCTCGGGCTTGAGGTCGGCAAATCCGCGGCGAATCGACTCGTCGGTCAACGATGAAATCCACAGACGTCTCACCGGACATTTCACGCCGGCTTTCTGCATCACCCACCGCTGTATGAGCTCTCCTTCCTGCCCGGCGTCACCACAGTTGATGACCTCGGTAGCCTGCCCGACAAGCGACTCGATGACCCGGAACTGATGTTCGATACCTTTTTCGGGTATAATTTTTATGCCAAACTTGGGTGGTAGCATGGGTAATGATCCGAGCGACCATTTTTTCCACAGCGGAGTGTAATCGGCCGGTTCTTTAAGAGTACAAAGATGACCAAAGGTCCATGTGACACGATAGTCTCCCCCCTCAAAATATCCGTCACGGCGCGTGTTGGCACCGAGTATAGCCGCGATGTCCTTGGCCACACTCGGTTTCTCGGTAATACATACAATCACTTCTTGCCGCCTCCTTTTACATTTACCTTTGACGACTTGACCGGAGCGGTCACGTCACCATATACAGTGTGGAATATCACCGATGCGTCGCT
Source organism: Muribaculaceae bacterium (assembly GCA_029063895.1). Taxonomy (GTDB): domain Bacteria; phylum Bacteroidota; class Bacteroidia; order Bacteroidales; family Muribaculaceae; genus CAJUPY01. The sequence goes on from JAIDNJ010000203.1 coordinate 682, forward strand.
GTTAAACTGTCTCTGCAACGGAAAATCGACCTCAACCATGATTTCGCCGTTGTCTTCCCACTGGAAATAGCGGCTGAAGTCAACGCCGTCAATATCGGTTGCCCTGAAATGTTTCGTCCCATTGACGAGCGTGACCGAGTCGATGCGCGATGATGTGCTCGGGGTCGAGAGAAGGAATACCGAGATGCGCGACACCCCGTCGCTGTTGGTGTTGTTGATATCCTTGACCTGGGCCACAACCTTGTGTTTGGGCTGGACGAGTTTGTTTTTTACTCCGGGCAGCTGGGCCGAAGCCGACAAGGTCACAACAGCCACAAAAGCGGCCAAAATATATTTTACAAATCTGAGCGTTTTCATTTTAAATCGGTTTTATATTTTCAACTCTTTTTTTGCCTCGTTCCAGAGAGCGTCCATCTCGCCAAGAGTGAGGTCGCTGATTTTCTTACCGTCACGTCGGGCGGCCTCCTCGATATAATTGAACCGGGCTATAAACTTACGGTTAGTTTTTTCAAGCGCGTTTTCGGGCGTAATCTTGTACAGACGGGCGGCATTGACAACGGCAAACAACAGGTCGCCCATCTCTGCTTCCATGCGTTGCTTGTCGTCACGATCGGCCTCGGCTTTAAACTCGGCTATCTCTTCATCGACCTTTGGCCACACATCTTCACGTGTTTCCCAGTCAAAACCGACGTTTGCGGCCTTTTCCTGAATGCGATAGGCCTTAATCAAGGCCGGGAGCGCATCGGGCACACCCGACAGCACTGTCTTGTTACCATCTTTCTCTTTCAATTTGAGCTGTTCCCAGTTAAGCTCCACATCATGAGAATCACCGACCTTAGTCTCTCCAAACACGTGGGGGTGACGGAAAATCAGTTTCTTGTTGAGCGCATCGGCTACATCACAGATGTCAAACGCGCCTTTTTCCTCCCCTATTTTTGCGTAAAATAAAATGTGGAGCAGCACATCGCCGAGTTCCTTTTTAATATCGGCCGAGTCATTCTTGATGAGGGCATCACAAAGCTCATAAACCTCCTCGACGGTGTTTGGCCTAAGAGATTCATTGGTTTGTTTAGCGTCCCAGGGACACTTGACGCGCAAAATATCAAGCGTGTCAATAACGCGGCCCAGGGCTTCTATCTTTTCCTGGCGGGTATGTTTTTTATCGTTCATATTCATGCAATTAATCATTTGATTTTGTATCGACAGGCGACAAAGCCGACCTGAGCCAACGGGCAAATCTCACCGGATTGCGGTTGTAGCCATAGGGCGTTTCGAGCGGCTGTCCGTCACTGTCTATAATAACGAAACTCGGCACGTTGTCGAGCCCGAATCTCACGGTTTGCAATTCATGCCACAACTCGCCGTAGGTTGTCACGGTCACGTTGCGACCTTTTACGGGCACACGCTGCTTGACAGGCAAAGCTTCGCTGTCATCGACATTGAGCTTGACGACAACAAAATTGTCAAACATCATGTTGCGCACCTCCGATGTCGACAACAAGTTTTCGTCGATAGCTACACAGTCAACACTGTCGGGAGCATAAAACTCGATGAGCACAGGCTTGTTTTCGGCCTTTGCCTGTTTGAGAGCTTCCGAGTAATCGGTCAGCACATGGGCGCGGGCGACATCTTCCGAATTAAAATTCTGGGTATAGAGTGGCGGGATTATCGCACTGACACCCTTGAGCGGCAACCCGAGCAATCCGGGCACCATATAGATAGCAAGCGAAAGCGACGCGACCGAAAGAAAAACGCGCAACACGCTGACATGGTTCTGACGGGTGTCGCCCGGAAATTTCACAAGACCAAGAAGATAGGCCGCCAATATCAGGAATATAGCTATCCATATTGACAGGAAAGTTTCTCTTGTGACAAAATTCCAGCCAAACGCCATGTCGGCAACCGACAGGAATTTAAGAGCCAATGCAAGTTCAATGAAGCCGAGAAATATGTTGATCGAGCTGAACCACGAACCGGCCCGCGGCAATCGTCTGAGCCACGCGGGGAAGATGGCAAACAGCGTGAAAGGCAACGCCAGCGCGACGGCAAATCCGGCAAATCCGAGCGCCGGACCCGCCACCATTCCCATCGAAACCGATTCAAGCACCAATGTTCCTATAATGGGGCCGGTGCACGAAAACGACATGAACGCGAGGGCAAGCGCCATCGAAAATATCGAGATGAGTCCGGCTCCTCTCTCGGCGCCACGGTCGACCTTTTCGGTCAGTCGGGCCGGCAATGTGATTTCAAAGCCACCGAAAAACGAAATGGCAAACAGCACCAGCAACACAAAGAATCCGAGATTGAACCACGGCGACGACGCTATGCGTCCAATCGAACCGACTCCGAAAAACCAAGTAAGGGCCAACCCGAGCACCACATAAAACAAGATGATCGACAAGCCATAGCAGAGAGCCTTGACTACAATCTTGAGCCATCCCGCATCACGCGAGAACAAGCTGAGAGTGAGCGGTACGATGGGCCAGACACAGGGTGTGAGCAGAGCCAGTAGTCCGCCCAAAAATCCGAGCATGAATATTCTCAATCCCGAGTCAGAAATAGCATCGGGCTGACGGTCGGGCAACGGATAAACAACAGGAGTCCACATGGCGTCATCGGACCTCTCGGCCGTCGGCACTAC
>JAIDNJ010000204.1 GCA_029063895.1 Muribaculaceae bacterium
ATCTTTTCCCGTGCAGATGACCACATGGCCATTACCCGGAAATGGATTCTGGAACTATGCCGATGCAACAACCGGTGCCACCATTCTTTCAAGTATCAAGATGAGCCAGCTTGACCCTGATTCGATTGACATTGTTTCAAAAGCGATGGGAAACGCCGGTGGTTCGCTTGGCGAGGTCGGTGCGATAGCTATCTTGTTAGGATTTGTTTATCTTCTTGTTACAAAAACAATTACATGGCACATTCCTGTAGCAATCATAGTTTCGACCGGCCTGTTTTCATGGTTGATAGGAGGTTATCCCGTCATTGAGATTTTGTCGGGCGGATTGCTTTTGGGTGCTGTTTTCATGGCAACCGACTATGTTACATCACCTATGACCCACAAGGCTATGATAGTTTACGGCGTTATGATTGGCGTGATTACAGTGATAATACGTCACTATGGCGCTTATCCTGAAGGTGTATCGTTTGCAATACTTATTATGAACGGCTTTACTCCCCTGCTCAACCGATGGATGAAGCCGCGAGTTTTTGGCGAAAGGAGCGTCGCTGTAAAAGCATGAAAAAATTAAAGTCAACACTTCCCAATATGATTCTGTCACTCGGAATCATTACTATCGTATCGGCGCTGATTCTTGCTTGGGTTTACACTATTACCGAGGATCCAATAGCCAAAGTTGCTGAAGAAAAACAGATTGAAGCAATAAAAAGCGTCCTGCCTTCTTTTACAAATAATCCGCTCAACGACGTGGCTCATGTCATCCCCGATGGCGAGACAAGGTCTCTTGACGTTTTCCCTGCCTATGACGGTGACACATTTGTCGGCGCCGCGGTAAGCAGCTATTCTATGGATGGCTTTGCCGGAGAGATTAATGTAATTTTCGGATTTGATGCCAACGGAACAATTTCAGGTTATAGTGTAATACAACAGGCCGAAACTCCCGGTCTTGGAACAAAGATGGAAGAATGGTTCCGTTCCGATGTTGCCGACCGTTCGGTAATTGGGTTAAACATGGCTACCGGTAACAAACTGACAGTTAAAAAAGATGGTGGTACAGTCGATGGTATTACAGCGGCTACTATCTCGTCAAGAGCTTTTCTTGGTAGTCTTAACCGAGCTTTTGAGGCATACATGACTTATAAATCGGAACATTTAAACAATTGATTATGAATTTTTTCAAACTGATATATAACGGAGCGGTCAAGGAGAATCCCACGTTTGTTCTCCTTCTTGGCCTGTGCCCCACTCTCGGTACAACCGGTAGCGCTTCAACAGGTATGAGCATGGGACTTGCGACTATGGGCGTGCTGATTTGCTCCAACGCTGCGATTTCAGCTCTCAAGTCGCTGATTCCCGACAAGGTTCGTATCCCTGCTTTTATCGTTGTGATAGCATCATTTGTGACAATCCTACAGCTGGTGATGAAAGCCTATCTTCCTGCCCTTAACGAGAGTCTCGGTATCTTTATTCCGCTTATCGTGGTAAACTGTATTCTTCTTGGACGTGCCGAGGCATTTGCATCGCGTAACTCGGTTATTTCGTCTGTAGCCGACGGTATCGGAATAGGATTTGGCTTTACCGTGGCACTGACCCTGCTTGGCGCAGTACGCGAGTTTTTGGGAACCGGTCGTATCTTCGGACTCGAAATATATCCTGAAAACTATGGAGCTCTTGTATTTGTACTTGCCCCCGGTGCCTTTATCGCTCTCGGCTTCCTCATCGCATTGTTTAACCGTCTGAAAAACCGTTCACAGTCATGCTGATCTATCTTTCAATAATCATCACGGCGATATTTGTCAACAACATTGTACTCGCCCAGTTCCTTGGAATCTGTCCGTTTATCGGCGTGTCAAAAAAACTTAGTTCGGCAGTCGGTATGGGGGGAGCCGTTACATTTGTAATGGTTCTTGCGACAACTGTCACCTGGCTGTTGCAAAACTTTATACTTGTACCGCTTCATCTTGAATTCATGCAAACGATTGTGTTTATCCTCGTTATTGCTGCATTGGTTCAGATGCTTGAAATTGTATTGAAAAAGATTGCTCCGGCGCTTTATCTGTCGCTCGGCGTGTTTCTACCGCTTATTACTACCAACTGTGCGGTTCTCGGTGTCGCAATTCTTGTTACACAAAAAGATTTTAATCTTGCACAGTCAATTGTCTATGCATTTTCAACTGCAATAGGTTTCACTCTCGCATTGACAATCTTTGCCGGAATCCGTGAGCAACTCTCGCTTGTCGAAGTTCCTGAGGCAATGCGCGGCGTACCTATCGCCCTCGTGGTCGCCGGTCTCCTTGCAATGGCATTCATGGGCTTTGCCGGAATCTCGATAGGATAAACGTCATTTATTATTAACTAAAAAGGCGATGTTTTCATTAATTTGAATCATCGCCTTTTATTATTGTTTGTCCTAACTATTAGTTTCTCAGTGATTCATATAGAGTTTTATAGGCCTTCATTGACCCGAATACAGTGATGACATCACCATGCTCGACAACCTCGGTACCAAAACTATTATTTTTAAAAAGAAGACATTGAACAATATGAGATACGCCCATTATATTCTCTTTCTTCTCGGGGCGCGTGGCCGTTATTAATTTTAATCCATAATCGCGTTCAAGATCGAGTTCGGAATATAGAGAGCCTTCAAAAATGCGTGGCGCACGGAACTTCATAACAAAATTATCCGTATCAATTCGTAGGATATCGACGGCCGAACCAAGCTCAAGCTCGTTTGTGAGGTCGCGCGCAGCGCGCTGCTCCGGAGTGAGGATACGGTCTATATTGAATCCTTCAAGAATAGACTCATGAATCTTATCAATAGCGCGGGCATAGATATGTTTGCAGCCGAGCTTTTTCAAAAGAGCTACCGTCCTGACGCTTGCGCCAAAGTTCTCTCCTATCGCAACGATTACAAGGTCGACATTTTTGAGCGGGAGCACGCCGAGAGCCTGCTCATCGGTCGAGTCAATGACATAGGCTGTTGAAATGTATTCTTTGATATTTTCAACGTTTGAAACATTGATGTCGGCGCCTATCACTTCGTGTCCCATCATTGTAAGTTCGGTAGCGATATTTGTACCATAAATACCAAGTCCGATAACAAGAAACCTCATAATCTTAATTTTTTAGTTAATTATTATATCATCAGTCGGATAAATAACATTGCGTTTCTGACCTGTCTCTCCAAAGAATCCGACCAGGAGTGACAAAAGTCCTACACGACCGAGAAACATAGCTACACACAATAGTATTTTTGACGAAATGGATAGCATCGGTGTGATGCCCAATGATGATCCGACAGTAAATAATGCCGATGCCGACTCAAACAGCAGGTCTTTGACACTGAGTGTAGGTTCGAGAGCGACAAGTGTCATGGAAAAAATAAAGTAGGACAATATCGAGATGCCTACAACGGCATTGGCATGTCTTATTGAACCGGACGAGACTGTGCGCTTGAATGCTACAACACGGTTGCTGCCGGTAATAATCGCGCGCAAATTAAGTAACATTGTTGCAAACGTGTTTACTTTAATACCGCCAGCTGTCGACTGGGATGCTCCACCAATCCACATCAGGAATATGAGCATTATTACAGTAATATTAAGGAACGAGCCTGGATTAACCGACGAGAAACCTGAGCTGCGTGGCGCGAGAGCGTTAAATACCGACTGGACCGTTTTTTGATAGAGTGTCATGCCGGCAAGTGTGTTGTTATACTCAAAGAGCATAAACAGCCCTACACTTATAATTAAAATTATTATTGTAGTGAAAAGCGCAATCTTTGTATTCATGTCGAGCGCATGTACCGATTCAAGTACATCGTCTTTACGCAGTAAGGTAGCCCAGATGCGTCGACATTTTCTGAAGAAAACATCACGGAAATTTACCAGAATCGGAAAGCCTATTCCCCCGGCAAAAACGAGTACCGATGCCACTATATATACCGACTGGTTGCCATGAAGAAGCACGGGATTTGAAAAACCGCCGTCAACGTTTGAAAAACCAAGGTTGCAGAATGACGACATTGCATGAAACAATGAGAATATTATTTTATCATTAAGGCTTTCGACCAGCTGGCTGTCGATGGTAAAGAAAAATGCTATCGCGCCGATAGCTTCGATTGTCATGGTAAATCCAAGAATATATAAAAGAGTTGGCAACAGCGAATTGATAGTTTTGGTATAAATCATGTCTTTTACCATCAGTTGGCTGTAGATTGACGATGAACCGCTGAAAAAGAGTGCGAAAAAGCTGGTGAAAGTCATTAAGCCGAGTCCGCCTACCTGAGCAAGAATACCGACTATAAGTATACCGAACGGAGTGAAGGTCGAACTGATATCTATAGGTGATAAACCGGTGATACAGACAGCGCTTGTCGACACAAATAATGAGTCTATATAGCTGATTCCCTCATAGGTGCAACGAGGCATCATGAGCAGGAACGACCCTGACAGAATCAAGAAGATGAAGCTGCACGACAATATCATTGAAGGGTTGGTGCGTTTCCCAAGTACACGTAAAATACCGTTTGAGATACTTAATATCGAGTATAACCCGAGCACCGGGTATAGAAACCGTTTACTTTCAATCAAATGTTCCAGCCATGGCAACCACGGATATTGTGGATGATATATGATTGGAATAACGGTTATAAAGATGAGAATGTCGGCAATCCACTTGATTGTTTTGGTATTGCGGGATGTTTCCTTGAAATTAAATACAAGGTTGAATGACACATTCAGGATGAAAACAATCTGTGAAGTTCTCAACAGGCGCGTGATGAGACGTGTCTCATCGATCGAGTGGTCAAAGCCTATATAAATTGTCAGGGCTACAACACACAGTATCGAGGTAATGAAAGACAGCACACCGAGAGTCGCTCCGCTTATCTTCAATGTTGTTGTGAAATGACGGAGAAACCTGTTATAGCCTACGGTAATCTGTGTTCTTACCCTCTTGACGGCCTTGATTATTGCCGATATGTCGATGTTGTCAATCATCTTTAGGCAAAGTTAAGCAACATAAGTCACTATTCCAATTTTTTAGATATATTTTGTCTCGGAGAGCGGTTAAAAAATAAGAGCGGGACGGCCAATGCCGCTCCGCTCTGTTGTTTTTGTTGTATTTCAGTGTTGAATTACATGTTTTCGATGCGTTTGAGGTTTTCCTCATCTCCAAGGTTGTAGTAAACGTTACGGAGATAAGTTTTTGCATCCTGGTTCTGTGGTTCTGAGGCAAGAGCTGCTTCAAGATGCTCGGCTGCCTGACGGAAAAGAGGATTGAGTTTCTCTTCACGGAGTTTCTGATACTCGTTGTTAGGCATGTTGTTGGCCTGAGCCTCGTCATTGATTGCATAGGCTTCATCACAAAGTTTACGACCGTAGTTGTACTGAGCCTGGGCGAGAGTCGGGTCAATGTTAATGGCCTGGAGATAGAGCTCACGAGCTTTGTCATTGTCCTTCATGCTTTCAAAAAGAACACCTTTGATGTTGTAAAGCTGGGCGTCGTTGGGCGAAACGGCGATAGCGTCATCAAGCATCTTGGCAGCTTCCTCATACTGCTGTTTTTCAATGCGGCCAT
>JAIDNJ010000205.1 GCA_029063895.1 Muribaculaceae bacterium
ACCTACAACTCCGACGGTCTCGGCCGACGAATTTGCACTTCATACCGACGACGACCGGTCGACCGGATCCGACATCCTTTTTATCGGTTCAAACGAAGTCAAGGGCATGAACTACCGCTTTGCCAAATGCTGCAACCCGATTTTCGGAGATAAGGTTTTTGGATTTATTTCGTCAGAAGGTGTTGTAAAAATACATCGGGCCGACTGTCCCAATGCCCGCAATATACATGAGCGCTACCCCTACCGCCTCATTCCGGTGAAATGGTCGGGAAAAATCGGAGAACAATTTGGCGCCACACTCCGCATTGTCGGCAACGACGACATCGGCATTGTCACCAACATCACTTCAATCATCAACAGAGATAAGTCAATCACTCTAAGGTCCATCTCCATCGACTCTAACGACGGACTTTTTCAAGGACATCTCGTCGTGGGACTCACCGATACTGTAGCTCTGAACAATCTGATAAAAAAAATAAAAACTATAAAAGGAGTAAAAGATGTACAACGTCAAAACTAATATTATCGCCGCAGCAACTGCAATCGCCGTTTCACTCGCATCATGTCAAGGAAAATCAGAAGAAGCTATCGCTGCCGGACAATTGGCCGATAAGGCTCAATCGCTAATTGAAAACGGTAAACCCACCGAAGCTATTGCCATGCTCGATTCCCTGATGGCCAAATATCCAACCGACGTTGAAGCAGGTCGCCGTGCACTTGCCCTTCGTCCCCGAGCCATTGAACTTGGTACAATCGCCGAAATACAAACCACCGACAGCATGATAGCAGTCTATAGTGCCGAAAACGAGCAAATAGCTCCCTCAATGAAAAAAATAGATGACACGGATCTTGTAGAGCCCTATTACGTCGCTTCGTCGGGTTATGACCCTTCTTTCATGAACTCTACCGGTATTCAGCCACGTGTTGACGAAATCGGTCAATTCTACATACTTTCATCGGTCACCGGCAACAATCTTCGTCACAACTCTATCACCATCAAGTCGACAAACGGAGAAGTTTCAACCCAAGCCGTACCATATGACGGCGACTCAAACTATCGCATCGACGCTACCGAGCTCGTGACCTATTCACCCGAGGCATGCGACACCATCGGCTATTTCGTAGCCCGGAATCCCGAGGCCACTTATACTCTGATATTTAACGGTGAGAACGGCAAAAGCCTCACCCGCAAGCTCACATCGGCCCAAGCCAAAGGAATTGCCGATGCGTGGACCTATTCCCGTTCCATTGTAAAAGCACGAGACCTTGCCGCCCGCAAACAAATGCTCGAACAACGCCTCCAAATTGCCCGTGACCAAATAGCACGCACATCGGGAGAATGACCACTATTAATGTTTTAATTGGAGTTTAATACAATTTCAATTAACTTTGCATTTGAAACGTGAGGCCTGAGGTCATATAAAAGCATTTATGATATAACACTAAAAGATGGAAAAGAATACAATAGCACAGTTTGATGCCGCAATCAAAATTTGTCGTGACATATATGTAAAAAAACTGCATGACTACGGTGCCTCGTGGCGCATCATGCGTCCCGAGTCCATAACCGACCAGATTTTTATAAAAGCTACCCGTATCCGGACGCTTGAAACAACCGGCACCTCAATGGTCGGCGAGGGTATCCTGCCCGAATTCATTGCTATTGTCAACTATGGCATTATAGGGCTGATTCAGCTCTCGCTCGGTTTCAGTGACAGCAAAGATTTATCGGTTGACGAGGCAATCGCAGCCTATGACCGGGAGATGGATACCACTCGATCGCTTATGATTGCTAAGAATCATGACTACAACGAAGCGTGGCGACTGATGAGAGTGACTTCTTATACCGACATGATTCTCATGAAACTGCAACGCACTAAAGAAATTGAGAAAAACGACGGACATACCGAAATTTCAGAAGGTATCGACGCCAACTACATGGACATGGTCAACTATGCCCTGTTTGCTATAATCAAACTGACACAGGAATAAACCATGTCGTCAGCTATCAACATCAAAGATTTTAATCCGAATGATAAAATGACTGCGGCAGCCGTGATTGCAGCACGACTGATCACAGGCGGGCTTTTTATTTTTTCAGGATTTGTAAAAGCTGCCGATCTGTGGGGCTTTATATTTAAAATTGAAGAATATTTTGCCCTTGTCGATTTCACGGCACCGAGGTCGGTATCGCTTAGTCTGGCTCTCGTGTTGGCCGGCTTTGAGTTTGTCAGCGGCGTGTTACTTGTTTCAGGTGCCTACCGTCGGGCTGTCGTTATCCTGATGCTGATGTTGATGGCTGCATTTGACTGTCTGACATTTTATCTTTGGATTGCCGACCCTATTCCCGACTGCGGATGCTTTGGCGATGCATGGGTGTTGTCAAATGGCGCTACATTTTTCAAAAATGTGATATTAACAGGCTTGCTGATTTTCTTGCTGATAAAAAACACTAAAATCGGTTTTGCACTCTTTAAACCTGCCGTTCAGTGGATTCCTACAGTCCTGTCGGTCTTTTACATCGTAGTCATCGGACTGATATGTTACAATGTACAGCCACAAATCGACTTCAGGCCATATCCTGTCGGACGCTCTCTCACCGTTACACACAACGATGACGACGAGATTGAAAACGTGATGTATATCTACACCGACGGGAAAAGCCAAAAGACATTTCCGGCCGACAGTCTGCCCGGCGAAGGCTGGGAATTTGTCGACGTAGCTGATTCAGAGGCCTCGACCGGACATAAAACTGACATATTCTCGGTATATGACGGTGACGAGGATGTTTCGGACGATATTTTTGATGATGCACCGCGACGCTTTCTTCTTGTAATTCCTGAGTTGAAACGTGCCGATATATCTTTTTCGTTTTTTGTCAACAACCTATACCGGCTATGCAAAAAAAACGATATTCAATTTTGCGCACTTGTCGCTACCAGTGATGAAGGACTGGAACGCTGGCGCGACCTGTCGCTTGCCGAGTATGACTGCTTCACGGCCGAAGACACATCGCTCAAAGAGCTTGCGCGCGGTAACATGTCGCTTGTATATCTCGAAGACGGCATCATCAAATGGAAATCAACCGTTTCATCGGTTTATGATACCGATATTGAAAAACTTGAAAATGCCGATGGTGCTGATTTTGCATTAGAGATGGCACCTCATCCGCTCACCATAAAAACGATGACTCAATGGTATATCGGATTGCTTGCATTTGTTGCAGCCATCCAATGGGCTATTTTATTACTTGTCCGACACAGAAAAGAGGGTAATGACAAAATGGATGAGGTTTGAAATGTTAAATTATAT
>JAIDNJ010000206.1 GCA_029063895.1 Muribaculaceae bacterium
GAACTGGCTCAAGAAGTCACACATGGCCGCCTGATGGATGCCGAGACGATGTTTAGGCACGTAGTGATTGATGTTCAGACACTTGCTTGATAGTATGTCATATTTGGTTATTTACGGTTATGCCTGTTTTTGAGGCACGTGTCCTTGAGATCGCAGCCGTGACAACCTTTATGTTTTTTCCCGCCAAACCACCCGAGGGTAAAGCCAAGAGCAAAAACAAACAGGACTAAAACACCGCCCCACTGCAAAATTTCGTTCCAGATTGAGCTACTCATTGCCGCGGTCATATTTCTTTATCACCTCAGCGATTTTACCCGATATTCTATCATATTCGAGTAGAAAATTGGGGGTGAAAATCATTGAGTCACGGTTTTGCATGATTTCGTCATGGTTGAAAAATTTCACCTCGTCGATTTCATCCCGGCTGTAGTCAAAGGCCGATGCATCAGCGTCGACTACCGTTACAAACGAGTAGACGAGTTCTCGCTCGACCGGCGATTCAAACAGATATTGATCGACCTTTTCAGGGACAAAGCTCCTGAAGCCGAGTTCCTCACCCGATTCTCTCATAAGGGCCGACGCGATATCCTCCCCGGCATCGACATGGCCGCCGACAGCGGTATCCCATCGGCCGGGTTGAATCAGTTTGGACATGCTGCGTTTTTGCAACAATATATCTCCGCGTCGGTTTACGACATGGAGATGCACGACCGGATGCAGCAGTTTTAACGGAGAGTGACACTCGGCACGGGTAGCCACGCCTATTACGGTTCCACGCTCGTCGACCAACGGGAGCATTTCAACTGATTGGCTATTGCTGATCATGATTTCTTCTTTTTAATTGCTTTGGAGAGCTGGTCGGGAGTCAATGTCTCGGCAAACTCGGTGAAATGGTATAACGTGGTGCAGCCAGAACTGAAATTGCTGCACCCGAACGCCGACCGTCCTTTCACGATGTGGCCGGTGTGACAGACGGGACAGGCTATCTGTTCAAATGACGTGATCTTGACACGGGGCTTGCGCGGGGCCTTTGGCTTGTCATCTTTTCCGGATGTCTTCTCTTTGGCCCCACGTCGCGACTTTGGCTTGTCTTCAGCGACCTCACCGACGACAATGCGACGGGCCGAATTGTCACTCAACACGTTGAGCACAATCTCGTTGATCTGAGCTTTAAGCTCATCAATGAACTCGGGAGCCGAATAGTCGCCACGCTCTATGCGTCTCAGTTTGTTTTCCCATATACCGGTGAGCTTGGCACTCTTGAGCAGCTCCTGGTTGATTGTGGCAATCAGATCTATGCCGGCCTGAGTAGCCATGATATTTTTACGCTCGCGATATATGTAACGGCGTTTGAACAGAGTCTCGATAATGGCAGCACGTGTTGACGGCCGACCAATGCCGTTCTCTTTCATAGCCTCGCGGAGCTCCTCGTCATCGACAGTTTTGCCGGCAGTCTCCATTGCCCGCAGCAATGTACCCTCGGTATAGTATTTGGGCGGCTGCGTCGCCTTTTTAAGCAACGACGGAGTGTGAGGACCGGTTTCGCCCTCGGTGAAATGAGGCAGAATCTTGTCGTCGTTATCATCGCCGTTCTTGTCGTTGTTGGGCTGAATCACATTGCGCCATCCCGGCTCGGTTATCACCTTACCGGTCGCCTTAAACTCGGTCTCATCAACTTTACCGATAACGGTAGTGGCCAAAAACTGGCAGTCGGGATAGAAAGCCGCGATAAAGCGGGTGGCAATCAGGTGATAGAGCTGACGCTCGTTGCCGACCAGACCCGACGGAGACTCGCCGGTAGGAATAATGGCATGGTGGTCGGTGACTTTTGAGTTGTCAAAGACTTTCTTTGACTTGGGGATGCGCGCCGCGAGTACCGGTGCGGTCAGCGACGCATATGGAGTCATCTTGCGCAATATGTCGGGCACTTTAGGATAAATATCCTCGCTGAGATAGGTTGTGTCGACGCGCGGATATGTCGTCACTTTCTTTTCATAGAGCGACTGGATGAGCTTGAGCGTGTCATCGGCGCTCCAACCCCACCGGCGGTTACACTCGACCTGAAGCGACGTGAGGTCAAACAGGCGCGGAGGTGCCTCCTTACCTTTTTTCTCTGAAACCGACACCACGGTAAACGGTTTTCCCTCAATCAGCGACAGCGCCGCCTCGGCATCTTCAATCTTCATGTATCGGCCGGCGGTCGAGTTGAAAACCGTGTCACGGTAAACCGTTTTCAGTTCCCAGAAATCTTCTGAAACAAAATTTGCAATTTCGTGATGACGCTGGACAATAAGCGACAATGTGGGCGTTTGGACACGTCCAATCGACAGCACATTGCCCGGCGTGGAATATTTGAGCGTGTAAAGACGGGTAGCGTTCATGCCCAGAATCCAGTCGCCGACAGCACGCGAGAGC
>JAIDNJ010000207.1 GCA_029063895.1 Muribaculaceae bacterium
CTTTGCTTGAGCATTAACATAGTTACAGTTATCTCGTTTGTATTTGTATTCGTAAGAGATTTTCCATGCTGAGAGATGGTAGCTATCAATCAGAAGTGTGTTACTCTGTTTGTCGTACCATGCCTCATCGGTGAGTTGCACAGCGTTGGGAAAGACAAGATCTTTTATGGTAGATAGGATACCGGCTTTATTATCGCAGCACACAACGATATTTGCATCCAGAAGCAGGAGCTGCTTGCGGAGCAAATCACGATACTCCTGCATCGAAGAGTTTACCTGAGCCATATCAGCCACAGATCCGCCGGGCTGTTTCTTGACGTTGATTTTGGCGACCGCAGCCTTATCCCAAGCGGCCATAAGATTCTCTATAGGCTCGTCGCCATTAAATTCGGCTGCTTTGTCAGCCTGCGATTCAAGCAAGCCTTTGGTGATATAGAGCATACTTTTTAGGAATCGGTTGGTCGGCTCAATACCTCTCTCGGGGGCGTATGCCATCACCACGCGTGAGTCATAGGGATTTTCAGGATCATTGAGTTCCTTCGCTACAAATAGTATGCGTTTGTCGGAGTTGTTCCAAATAGAGTCTTCATCACCCGGATTACGCTCGTTATAGGTTTTGCCGTCTTTACCTGCGAAGGTATTTATGTCGCCCTTATAGGCAACACCATCGAACTCAATGTCTCCGGCTCCTTTCTTAACGGATTGCTCTTGCCAAGCTTCAAGAATCTTGTCGTTTTCAGAACGTGAATACATTATATTGATTTTTTTGATGATCAGACTCTTGCGGCGAGCCATATTGCCGGTTGTGCAATAAAAGGAGGACACAACGCTCTTTTGGTTCTTTCTTTCGGTAAGGCTCTGGTAAGCCCGGAATCAAGATTGAAGCAAAAGCAGCCTGCGTCCTCAGGTGAGGATACACGGATTGCCATTGACTTCCATCTTATGATTCCTTGTAGAATTTACCAGATTTTACCGAATCGGATGGCGGTCATTGCAAGTAATGCAATATTTTATGTCGTTCTAAACTATCTGTTTCGTAATTAATGTGGTTTAATGTTTAATATCGCAAAATTACATCAAATTATTTAGATTGACAAGTATTTTCGCAGGTGCTTGCTTCTTTATTCGATGCAAAATTAACTGTTATCACTGCCAAAACCTGTCAGTGCTATATTTAATTTTATGATATGGAGTTTAGGTGTTGGGAAAGACTTTCAATTCTTAGTCTTATTGCGTCAATGTTGGGTTGTGAAGCATACTTCATTAAGTGGATTGATATATCGCGCGGAGCAAACCACCAATAGTGTCCATCTATCTTTTTGGGTGGCAGCAAATCAAATTCTCTTATTAGACGAGAATGAAAATCAGTGTCATCAGACTCGTTTCCTATGTAAAATCTCACTGTGCCATATCCATCTTGGCCTTTTCTGTCAATAGCAACTCCAATCCAGGAGAGTGTGCGCTGATAGGTTTCCTCCAGCCAAAAGTGTGTGTGGTATTTGACTTCTCCCCACTGGGCTCGATCGTTCCACTCTATTTTTCCGTTATTGGCTTCTGTGATGAGAAGTCCCAGAGTTTCGTAAGCCACTTTCCCTAATTTAAAAGCAATGTTTTCTATGGTTGCTTTATCTTCGGCGGAAATTTCCATTCCACTCATAACCTGAAAGAAAAGCTGCTTTAGATTTGATCCATATTGCGCATTGTCGGTTACTAATTTACTGAACATTCCAAGAAATACAGAATATTCAGTCTGATCTATATAATATCGTTTTTCGGAACCGACTGAACATAGGATGTCTACATTGAAAAGAGTCTCTAAATCTCTTCGCAGACGATAGAAAGTCCTTTCCGTCAGAGGACCCATCTCACCACGATCATTAATCGTCGACTTCTGCCATTTTTCGCACAACTTTTTACTGCTGATTCCGATATGGCCGGCTCCAACTAACTCGTTCATTACCCAAAGAGCACGTTTTAACTGAGAAAGCGACATAGATTATAAGTTGATTACATTTGGTTTGTTTAGTTTAGTATAATCATCATTCATTATTGCTCCGTTGGAGAAGATAATGCCATTTTGCGTCATCAAGCCATGACTGCGGTGGATGTGCCCGAAAAGATGAGCGCGAGGTTGAACTTTCATTATACAATCTAAAATTTCTTCTGAACCGTAATGGATAACCTCCCCATCGATGCTGTCATCAAGGTCCAGAATACCATAGGCCGGTGAATGAGTAATCAGAATGTCTGTATCGTTATGGATCTGTGCATAATTCCGGGCTTGGCGGCTGCTGACGCAGTCTTCGGTGAACATCGGTACACCATAGAATTTCAATCCCTCAATCTCTATGCCTGAGTTACATAAATAGTGGACATTATTGTCCAGGCCATCTATGTTTGCTCCATAAAGGCATGAGTCATGATTGCCACAGATAAATATCTTATGCCGATATGGCAAATCACAAAACCAGTTGAGAAAATCCAATGCTTCGCGTTCCTCTCCGATCATACAGAAATCACCGGAATGAACCAAGATGTCGGCCTCTGGTAGCTCCCGGAATCGATGGTGCGCGCCGTGGGTATCTGAAAGATGCAATATTTTCATGAATAAAATTTAGTTATCGCAAAGTTAATAAACGTTACTGAAAATTACTGGCAGTGATATATAATATTTTTCAAAGTTAACTTAACACTGACCCATTTCTTGCTTAGAGTGATTCTTTTCATAATTTTGTCGCCGATTAAGATTTATGGTGCAAAGTTACGATACAAAATGGCGGTATCGACACAAAAAGGATACAAACATGTCGATTTTTTGAAAAACTATATAAAAACACCGCCAAAGCTTTGCAGCCATGACGGTGTTATAGTTAATATGGTCTTCTTAATTCTGTCTTGCTGTCAAAAGAACTTATGTTTACGCGCTCAATCTTTGGTGATTGCCGACGGGTCGATTGACAGGATGACGATTTTATCTTTGCCTGAATTATCTCGGAGAGCTACGCGCCCGTTGCCGAGGTCTGCACAGTTTGTGACTTCTTCAAGGGCAACAAGAAATTCGGTTTCCTGCTGAATGTCGGGACACATCATTCGGGTGGTAATCAGGTTGTTGAACTGGATTGAGTTGGCCTGATCGGGGTCAATGAGAATCTGTCCGTTCATGATGTTACACCCGGCATTGCCGTGAATGGTGAGCTGAGGAATGTCGATGACAAATTTCATGTCGGCGGCAGTCACGCGGTGACCGTCAATCGAGATAACTCGCCATGCACCGTTAAGATAATCAAGATTGTGACGGCGAAGAACGAGCAACGGAGTAGAATTGCCCGGTGAAGTGAGCTGAAGATAACTTTCATTTCCTTTTTTGTCGAGTATAAATCCGGTAGCCTGGTCAATCGCTGTATTAATCAGGTATTCATAGGGTGCATTCTCACACATCTTCATTGTTGAGATGACATTGCTGAATTCAATTTTGTTGCCTGACTTGACAGTGAAGTTACCGTTAAGAATATTACAGCCGTTTGAACCGTAGAAATTTCCGGTCGACGATTCAAAGTTGACATAGGGTCGCTCGTCACCGTTGATTTTTTGTCCGTGCACTTCCTGGATTGTCCACTCACCGTTAAGCGCCTGAGTCATTGTGAGGTCAACCGGATTTTCAACCGGTGCCACCGGCTTTGACGGGTGGTTGACAGCTGTATTCTCGGCCTTATCAATCTGAGCGGTGGTGGGTTTGCGTTTCTTTTTCTTTTCCACAGTTGTTTCTTTTTGGGTTTGGGTATCTTCGGCCGGTTTTTCGGTTTTGACAGCTTCAGGTTGAGCTTTGTCTCCCATGATTTTCTTTATAGGCTGCTGAAATACCGAACACGATGATGTGGCCAGAAGGGTGGCGACGAGTATAGACGGAAATATCTTTTTCATATCACTCTTTTATTATCGTTTTAATAATAGACAAAGTTAGCATTATTTGGTTTAAAACCATATATCAATTTAGTTAATTTAAAGAAAGAGCGACCAAAAAGTCTCATGGGAGAGAGTATGGCCGCTCTAAATATGGAATACCGGTTTTCTTGATTCAGTTATCCCATGATTTATTTTCATGAGAACTTTCTGAAATTAAGAACAAGAAAGCCTTCAATAATGTTCGGTATCGTTCAGAAAATCAACGTAGGTTGTCACGTACTCGATCGAGAAATCTTTTCATCTCGGCACTGTCGCGCGAGTCAATTATGCTTTTTAGCTCGGAAAGTTTGTCCATTATGTTGTCGAGCTGACCCGATGTGTGGGGGTTGAAAAGAATTTCGCTGAGAAGGTAATCATCTTCTGACATCAGTCCGCGGGCAATTGCCATGTGACGCTTGAAAGTTGTTCCCGGGGCATCCTGGTGTTTCATGATTGAACCGAAAACGAGGGTCGATGCAAATGGGATTGAGAGCGAATAGGCAATTGTCTCGTCATGTTGTTCAAAGGTATATTCCTCAACATGGAGCTTGAGCGAGTTGTAAAGGTCGCGAAAAAAGACTTTGCCGAGGTGGTCACTTTCCGAGATGATTATCGCGTTTTCCTGGGCCAGATTGCTCAGCGATGCAAATGTCGGGCCAAACATGGGGTGAGTCGATACGAACTTGTGACCGGCGCGGGCATAAAACTCAGGTAAACCGGTTTTTACCGATGCTATGTCGCTGAGAATTGCAGTGTCGTTGAGATATGGTAGCACACGTTCAAAGGCTTCGATAGTGTATTTGACTGTCGCACAGTTGATGACAAGTTCGGGCTTGAACTCGCTGATTTCATCCATTGACGAGAATCTGAAGCAATTGAATGTGAACTTGAGACGACGCGGATCAGTATCAAAAACGGCTACTTCGTGTTCAAATGAAAGCAGGTCACAGAAGAACGACCCCATTTTACCGGCGCCGAGAATCAAAATTTTCATTGTCGTGTCAGGCTTTATGTTTAAAAATCTCAAGCTGCTGTCTAACCGATTCCTCGTGGATTGATGAAAGCACCACTTTCATAAAATCGGGACTCATCCCCATGTCCTGGGCGAGTTTGACACGCGAGTGCATAATCTGGTCGTAACGGCCCGATTGGAGGACGGTCATGCCATGTTCTTTTTTGTATTGACCTATTTCGCGACAAATTCTCATACGTTTGTTAAGAATCTCGAGGAGCTCGTTGTCGGCCTCGTCAATTTGCTGGCGAAGCATCGAAAGATTTTCGGTTGTGGTTTTCTCGTTGCGGACAACCAGAGTATTGAGAATCACATTGAGAATATCGGGTGTGAGCTGCTGGTCTTTGTCGCTCCATGCACAGTCGGGATTACAGTGAGACTCGATGATGAGACCGTCAAAGCCCATGTCATAGGCCTGCTGTGCAAGCGGAGCGATGAGTTCGCGTTTACCTCCGATGTGGCTGGGGTCACAGATAATGGGGAGTTCGGGCAAGCGGCGGCGCAATTCGATAGGAATGTGCCACTGAGGCAGGTTGCGGTACAGGTGTTTGCCATAGGCGCTGAAACCGCGGTGGATTGCACCGAGACGATGGAAGCCTGCATTGTAGAGGCGCTGTATAGCTCCAATCCATAACTCGATATCGGGGTTAACCGGATTTTTAATTAGGACAGGAATATCACGGCCTATCTCGGCGAGAGCGTCGGCAATTTCCTGCATGGCAAAGGGGTTGGCCGATGTACGGGCTCCAATCCAAATGAGGTCGACACCGGCTTCAAGAGCCTGCTGCACGTGTATTTTATTGGCAACTTCAGTTGCAACTTTCATACCGGTTTCCTCTTTCACTTTTTTAAGCCATTCGAGACCCTCGGCACCGATACCTTCAAAGCCTCCCGGTTTTGTACGCGGTTTCCAGATGCCGGCGCGGAAAATTTTGATACCGTAAGCGGCAAGCTGACGAGCGGTCGAGAGTACCTGTTCTTCGGTTTCGGCACTACACGGGCCGGCGATGATGAGCGGATTGTTGGGATTTATGTCGTCGAAAAGGGGCTTTAATTCAAGCATTTTAGTGGAGTATTATATGGTTTTACATTTTGGAAATTCGTTGAAGAGCCTCGTTGAGTTTTTCTTCGGTGGCACAGAGGGAAATGCGGATATACCGGTCGCCGTTTGAGCCGAAAATGAAGCCTGGTGTAATAAAAACGCGGGCATCGTTAAGAACACGGTCGGCCATTGTCTCGGATGACTTCTCGGAGTCGGGGATGCGCCCCCAAAGGAAAAGTCCCTGTTGTGAAGGATCAAAAGTGCAACCGAGCGTTGTCATGATTTTTTCGGCTATGGCGCGTCGTGAAGCATAGACGCTGTTGAGTTCATCATACCACTCTTTGGGAAGCTGAAGAGCTTTGACAGCGGCGAGCATCATCGGTTTGAACTGTCCCGAGTCGATATTTGATTTGACTTTGAGAACCCAGTTGACAAATGTCGGATTGGAAGCGAGCATAGCAATGCGCCATCCGGCCATGTTGTGGCTTTTTGAGAGCGAGTTCATCTCGATAGCTATTTCTTTGGCTCCCTCAATTTGGAAAATACTGAGAGGTTGCGGGTTAAGAATGAAGCTGTATGGGTTGTCATGGGCAATGACGATGCCATGGCGACGACCAAAGTCGACAATCTTTTTGAGAAGGTCAAGCGATGCGGGAGTTCCGGTCGGCATGTGTGGATAGTTTATCCACATGAGTTTGATGCGGTCGAGCGGAAGTTTTTCGAGCTCGTCAAAATCGGGCATCCAACCGTTTTCAGGTTTGAGGTCATAATTAAAAATCTCAGCTTCAAGCAGTCGGCTCACTGATGTATATGTCGGATATCCAGGGTTGGGCACAAGGACACCGTCACCCTTGTTCAGAAACGCCATCGACACATGAAGAATTCCTTCTTTAGAGCCGATCAGCGGCTGGATTTCAGTGTTGGGATCAAGAGTCACGCTATACCATGTTTTGTACCAATCGGCAAAAGCTTGGCGGAGCTGCGGAATACCAACATAAGGCTGATAGGAATGGTTTGACGGGGATGCGGCCTCGGCTGCGAGGGTATCAATTACCGATGTATCGGGCATTCGGTCAGGACCCCCTATGCCAAGCGATATTATATCATAGCCGGCGGCATTGAGTTTTGCTATTTCCTTGAGTTTTGTGGAGAAATAGTATTCTTTGACCGAGTTGACTCGCTCGGCCGGAACAATCGGTTTAGGATTTGAATTCGACATATTCACCAAGTATTTTAAAGTCATTTAATAGCGGACGGACGGCATCGAGAGCCTGACGATAACGGACAAAACTGTCAAATGTCAGGTCAACGTAGAACCGGTATTCCCATTCACGTCCAATGATAGGAAGAGATTGAATTTTGGAGAGATTGAGGTCGTAGAATGAGAAGATAGTGAGGATTTTGGAGAGGGCACCGTTGGCGTGAGGGAGTGTAAACATGAGAGATGCTTTATCGAGCTGCTCGTCGCGCGGTTTTATCTCTGAAGCCTTGAGAGGATCGGCAAGGACAAGAAAACGTGTGAAGTTACGTTTGTTTGTTTCGATTCCCTCGGCAAGAATATCAAGACCATAAAGGCGGGCGGCAAGCTCACCACATACAGCGGCATGGCCTTTGAGTTTATCGCGTTGAATTTCCATTGCACTGCCGGCTGTGTCAAATTTTTCAATCATTTTCATGGCCGGGTGATTATGAAGGAAGGCTTCACATTGCATGAGAGCCATCGGGTGGGAATTTACTTCTGTAATATCTTCCATCTTTTGTCCGGGAAGAGCACACAATACATGAGAAATTCTCATTTTGTATTCACCTATAATGGTGAGATTACTTTGACGGAGCAGTTCGTGATTTGGAAGAATACTGCCGGCAATAGTGTTTTCAATGGCACAAATGCCAAGGAGTGAAGCGTCGGTCGAAAGCGCGTCAAACATGTGTGGGAACGAGTCAAAGGGTACCGGTTCGATTTCGCGATCGTTAAAGTAGTTGCGTGCGGCAGCGTCGTGAAAACATCCGGCGATACCCTGGATAGTGACCTTTTCTTTGGCAATAGCGCTCATTTTTACAGTTAATTAAAAAGAAATCCCGCATCATCATTGGTGCGGGATTCAAGTTTATTTAAAAAATTGATTTCTATTTGATAATGTCATCAATCATTTTTCTGACGCATTGAATCCCGCTTCTATTCTTTTGCCAAAATAGAAATAAGAAAAATAATATGCGTAAAATAGAGTCATGCTGACAATTTGTTTTTGATAGGGCAAAGTTATAGCGAATTTTTGTCAATTGCAAAAAAATCAGATATA
>JAIDNJ010000208.1 GCA_029063895.1 Muribaculaceae bacterium
ACATTTTGTATTGCAAACCATGTTAGAAAAAGTAGAGAGAGTTTTTAACAAGTGAGAGATTATTATTATATTTGCAAAAAATAATTTTTCCAAAATATAATATGGATTTTCTTGACCGTATCGAAGAAATTGCTGAACTCAGGCGAGTGCTTGATTCAAAAAAAACAGCAAAATTTATTGTTGTATTTGGGCGTCGTCGTCTTGGCAAGTCTACACTTCTAAAAAAAATACTTGATAAATCAGATGTGTATTACATGGCATCTGATTTGGTTACTAACATCCAAATCAACATGTTACAAGACCAGCTCGCGGTAAAGTATCCTGAAATTGGACGAGGAGAATATCAATCCTGGGAAGACCTTCTATTAGTTCTAAACAGTCTCACCAAATCTAAATTTACCTTATGTTTAGACGAATTTCCCTATATGGTGAAACATTCTCCCGAGTTACCTTCATTACTTCAGCGTTTAATCGATTCAAAGGGATTAAATTATAACCTTATCATTTGTGGAAGCTCACAACGGATGATGCAGGAATTGGTTCTTTCAAAAGCCGAGCCGCTCTATGGACGTGCTGATGCAATCATAAATTTACAGCCGATACCTCCAGTATGGTTACAGGAAGCATTGCATCTTTCCGGACGTGAAACGGTTGAAGAATATAGCGTGTGGGGCGGTGTTCCACGTTACTGGGAGCTAAGAGAGGAATATGATAATTTGATGGAAGCTATAGCTCACACCATGCTATCAACAACAGCCGTCCTTTACGACGAACCAAAACGTTTATTTCTTGATGACATGACTGCAACCGTACAATCGGAGTCGCTTATGTCGGTAATCGCATCAGGAGCCAATAGAATTTCTGAAATTGCCGCCAGAATGGGACGTGATGCGACAGCATTGTCAGCTCCAATCGACCGGCTTATTCAAATGAATTATGTGAGAAGAGAAATCCCATTTGGTGAAAATCCTAAAAAATCGCGCAAAGGAATATATCGCATAAACGACCCATTGATGGACTTCTATTATACGTTTATTATCCCAAATATGTCATTTATTGGTCGCGGTCGCAAACACTTTGTGACTGAACTGATTGAAACAAAATTTACCGAGTATGTAGCTCGTCATTGGGAACACCTTTGCAGGGAAGCTGTCAGCGGAAATGCACTGTTTGGAAAAATATGGGATGAGGCTGGAAGATGGAGGGGAACAGTCCCATTACCCGAAGCTGACAAAAACGGGAAAAAGTTCAGGGAAATGGAACTTGATGTAGTTGCCGAGTCTATCGACCGAAAGGCGTTACTGGTGGGCGAATGTAAATGGACTAATCCCGAAATTGCCGGCGTCTTAATTGAAAAACTTATGTCTAAAGCCTCTCTATTACCAATGGCACAAAACAAAGAAATAATCCCCGTATTGTTCTTGAAGGAGCCTCCCAAAGATAACTTTGACAATACCTATATCCTGCTTCCCGACGATGTAATCCGTTTGAGCCATGGGGATTAATAGGTCCCTCGACTTTTTCACCAAGAACCTTCCCCAACCACCGGTAGATATACCCAACCGCTAAATCATAGTATCAAATATCAACAAAATGGCGATGTGTCAATTTTGACGCACCGCCATTTTTGTGTGCCGCTACTGTCTATTGTCTACGAAGATATAACGTATCATTTGGCACGAAAAAGATGCCGTGCCAAATGACTGGCACGGCATCTATCATCAATTATTATCAAATTAAATCACTTCCGTTTGGGTTTGGCTTTCAACGCATCGGGTCGCATTGTATAGGTGGTTTTACCCGCAGCCGGTGTCGGGAGAAGTCCGGCATCGGGAAATTTACGTGCAATCATACGTTCAAGAGCGTCGGCATACTCCTGATGCACATAGGCATCATCACGGTTCTCGTTGTTATAGGCGATGAAACGAAGATAGCCCACACATTTGCCAAACCATTCATCAGGCATTTCATCGGCCTTGTAAGACAAACGGGCGATGAACTTGAGACGGTCAATGAGAGCCTGACGATCGGTTTGGGGATCGGCTATCAAACCATCGATGAGAGCGGCGGCGCGGTCATATTCTTTATCTCTTACAAGATTGTTGACCTCAATCATTTTAAGATTAAATTCCTTTCCGTCAAAATCACATAGGGCCGCGATTGCTTCGGGAGAACCATATTGGGTTTCGCGGGCGAGCTTGGCATCAACAGCCGATTTACCAACCGCCGAACAATAGTCGGCATAGTTATCTGAGACCGTCTGGAGATAGGGTGAAATACCCTTTATATAGCTGTCAAAAATTGTCCACACCTCAGGGTCGGAAAGCTTGGCCCCGGTTGAAATAAGCTCGTCAAAGATTTTCTTGACTTCCTCGTGCTTATAGATTGAAGCCTTGTATTCGATCAAACTACCGAGAAACTCGGGTGAACGGTCCCCTTCTTCATATTTCCGGTTAAGGACAAACGAACGGCGCTCGGGGTTGAGAGCATTTTCACCGGTAAGTATAAATGTCTCGGGCTCCTGACGACTGCTGCTGAGATGAATAAGTTCACCGGTCGAAGGGTCGACAAATCCATAGGTAGGATAAGATTTAACGTTATATTTCCTTGCGAGAGCAACCCCCTCGCCGGGTTCCTCACAGTCAATTTTCATATTGATAAAATTACTGTTATAGAAAGCTCCGACATCGGGCAATGTAAAAACTTTCTGAGCCATGTTGAAACAAGGGCCACACCATTGGGTATAGAAGTCAACAAAGACAAGCTTGTTTTCCTTCTTGGCAAGTTCGATAGCCTCGTCCCATTTAAGGTCGTGACGAAAATTGATTCCACGGTCACGGGCAACCATGCAAACCACACACAGCAAACCGAGAACTGTTGTTAAAAACTTTTTCATGTCAAATATATCAATTAATTGTATCCGGGATTTTGTTTACACAACTGGTTGGCACTGATCTCGCCCGACGGGATGGCGTCGATACGGCGGTCGATGATACGCTGATAATATTTTTGTCCTTGGGCGTCAGAAGCCTCACACTCGGTGTCATAGGCATCTTTCATGTCGGCATTCATAGCGAGCAGACGAGAGAAATCAGGATTTTCATAACCGGCAAAACGAATCATCGCAAACCACTCATGCCAGTTTTCAAACGACATCTCAATCATCCATTCGCGGAAAATTGCCTCCTCGAGTTCCTGGCGTGTAGCAGGGATCTCTACTTTTGCCCCTGCGCGGTTGCGTATCTGCTCGATGGGTTTATAGCACTCGGCTATAGGAGCATCGGTGCGATAGAGCGATTCAGCCTTGATGAGGTACAGCTCGGCAGCACGGCTGAAAATCACAGGCATATTGTCGGCCTCGTTCCATACCTTGCGTACGGTTTTGTAATCATACAGAATCTCGGAATTACGGTTTATGGCAAGACTGTCGACATTACGATAGATTGCCGATGTGCGAGGGTCGTCACCGACAAAAGCGATGTAGTTTTCTGACGGACCCCAGAATCCCTGATTTTTATTGACACTGTTTCCAAAAGCCGAAGTTCTCATCGAACGGCCGGCATCGTTTGAATCAAACACACGTGCGAAATAGATTTCTCTGGTCGAACTGAAGTTGTCAAATATGTTTCCGTAGCTCGGATCGGGAAGCTGAGTCGAAGTATCTATTGCATCGTCAACGGCCTTGGAAGCCTCGGCATATCGTCGTGCGAAGAAGAGTACCTTGGCTTTCAGAGCCTTGGCAGCCTGTTTGTTGGCCTGGGAAATTTTTGAAAAGGCAGGTGCCTTTTCAATTGCGATCTCAAGCTGGCCCAGAATGTACTCATAAGACTCACCGACAGTGCTACGTGCCATCGGGGCATTGCTCACCGATGGGGGATCGTTGCGGAAAATCACGCCATACTCGCTGTTGTCGTTCCAGAACTCGCAAAAATGATTAAGAATACGGAAATAGGCCAGAGCGCGAAGATAGGCAATCTCGCCGAGCACCTCCTGTCGCCGGTTTCCCGAAAAATCATCGTCGTTCATGCGGTTGACAGCGATTTCAAGGAAATTTGCATTTTTAATCATCGCATAGTCAGATGTCCACTCCGATCCATCGGAGTAGTTGAGCAACGGGAGATAGCGCTCGGTATAGTACACGGCGTTACCCATTGTGAATTTTTTGGGACGGGTCATCGCTCCCGACTTGAACGAACCGCTCACGGTGGGATAAATCACGTTTGAAACATCGCCCGGGAGCTGCTGATAAACACCGTTAAGGGCGAGTTCGACGGCGGCCGGGGTGGTAATTGCACCATCGAGGTCGGCCTGATATTTAGGAGGAAGATCAACTACGTTTGTCAAGTCGCACGAAACAAGTGAAAGCGACAACAAAGCCATTGTCAATATCTTTTTCATTGGTTTATATCTTTAAAAGGATTAGAGACTGATTTGTAAACCGGCTGAGAATGAACGGATACCGGGATAAGCGCTGGTGTCATAGTTACCGCCGTAGTTACCGGCGTTTACTGTAGCGGCATCAGTTCCGGGATAGGATGTGATGGTAAACAGGTTGGTGGCCGATACAAACACATTACCGCGGAAATACTTGCCAAGGGGTAGGTTGTAGGTGAAACGCACCTCCTGAAGTCGCAGGAACGACGCATCAAACAGCTGATAATCCGACATGCGAGGAACACCTTCGCCAATGTACAGAGCCGGAAGTTTTGCGTCACGGTTATCATCGCTCCAACGATCGTTCAGACCATACTCAATGAGACCGCAAAGCTGACCGGGAACATTCTGAAGCGCTTTACTATAGATTTTCTTACCACCAATCTGGAAACCGAAGTTGAAGAAAAGATGGAAGTCGCGATAACGCAGATTGGCGATGAGACCGCCGTAAACGTCGGCTTCGGGACTGCCGATGATAGTGCGGTCATTATTGTCAATGATACCGTCACCGTTAAGGTCGACATACTCGATATTACCGGGTTTGAGAGTGTTACCGTCGTAGTAGCGCTGACCGAGTTCTACGGCATATTCGTTAAGCTCGTCAACACGTTCCTGGCTCTGGATGATTCCGTTATGTTTCCAGCCAAAGAAGGCTCCCATCGGGTAGCCCTGAGCGAGCACCTGATTTCCCGAACCGTGGACAATAGCATCGAGAGCAGCCTGGGCGCGTCCCTCTTCTACGAGTTTGGTGACTTTGTTGCGGTTGTGCGAGAGGTTGAGAGTGACGTCAAGTTCCCAGTCACGGCTTGTGATGATGTTTCCGGTAGCGTTAAGCTCGATACCCGCGTTACGGACCGCACCGATGTTACGCGGCATCGATCCCGATGTTGCGCTCGGAGGGAATGAGAAAGACCAGATGAGGTCATCGGTGATTTTCCAATATCCCGATAACGAACCGCGCAGACGGCTGTTGAAAAACGCAAAATCAAGGCCGAGGTCATACTGGGTCGATTTTTCCCATCGGATATCTCGGTTACCAACCTGAGAGTGGTAGATTGTATTGGAACCGTTATAGCTTCCCGAACGATAGATGTCACGGTTGGCATAGGTTCCGAGGTTTTGCACACCGGTACGTCCGGCGCTGGCACGGAGTTTGAGATCGTCGATGAAAGTAAGGTCTTTCATGAAGCTCTCGTTTTTGACACGCCATGCGATAGCTCCCGAGGGGAAGAAACCATAACGGTTATTGGCACCAAACATCGACGAACCGTCATATCGGCAGGTAAACGTGAACAGATATCGGTCATACAGACGATAGTTGAGACGGGCAAACGATGAGAAAAGACCGTTGGACGAGTATCCGCTGCTCCAGTTAGTAACCGAGGCCGCACTTCCTATATTGGTGAAGATTTCATCATCGGGATAGGTTTTACCTGAGATGCTCTGGCTTTTTGAAATGTATTTTTCCCATGAAATACCCACCATCGCGTCAATTGCATGAACATCAAATTTTGTATTGTAGTTGAGAGTGTTGTCCCACAGTGTTTTGCTGCGGCGCGAGTGAGCCTCGCCGCCGGTTGCTTCCTTTCGGGTAGTAGTATAGGATGGATTGAAGTAGTCTGAATCGGTGTGACCGAGATTACCCGACAGGCTTGTGCGGAAACGGAGACCCTTCAGGATGTCTACCTCGCCATATACGGTACCTGTAATAGTGTAGTTTTCATTGCTGTTACGGTTTTCAAGGCTGACAACAGGGTTGTTGCTCATCGAGAGGTCAAACGAACCGTCTTCATTATAGGGCGAAAGGTCGGGACGAGTTCCCTGAGCGGTAAAGAGCGAAGTGTTGGCACTGCGAGAGTCGGCATAGGTCATATTAGCATTCATACCGAAACGGAGTATCGGCAAAATTGATGCCTCGGCCGAGATACGGGCGCTGTAACGTTTGAGACGGTCACCGATAACCATACCTTTCTGGTCCATAACCGACAGTGACATAAGATATTTGGTATTTTTACCACCACCGCTCACACTGAGATTGGCATTGTGACGTATTGCGGTCTGTTTCACGAGATCAAACCAGTTGGTATCGGCATCGCCAAGATAATTTGACTCGGGATCGAGGATATTTTTGCAATAGCTGTTAGATGGGTCAAAGACCAGTGTTTCACGAGCAAGACGGCGTATTGTCTCGCGCCACTCGTCACCATAGAGAATTCTGAAATTGTTGATTTGCTTGTCGGTGGTGACATTGTAGTTGAACGACACCGACGCCTTGCGGTCATGCTCTCCGCTTTTGGTAGTGATGAGGACTACACCATTGGCCGCACGCGAACCATAGATAGCCGCTGCCGACGCATCTTTGAGCACGTCCATCGATTTGATATCGCTGGGAGGAATGTTGTTAAGCGCGTCCGAACCCTCGACAGGGACACCGTCGATAACAAAGAGGGGTTCGTTGCTGCCGGTCAGCGATGTAGCACCGCGCACACGGACACGGACTGTCTCGCCCGGCACACCCGTACCCGACGAAACCTGGACACCGGCGGCGAGGTTCTGGAGCATTTGAGAAGCGTTGGGCACGTTGAGCTGACCAAGAGTGCGCTCACCTATCGATGCAACCGACCCGGTGAGGTCTTTAACGCTTGTCGTACCATAACCAACAACAACAACCTCGTCAAGTTTCTGAAGGTCAGGTTCAAGGACAACCTTGAAATTGCGACGGCCGGCCACACGCACGTTTGCAGGTTTATAACCGATGTATGACACTGTAAACGATCCGTTTGATGGGACATCGTTCAATGAAAATTTACCGTCGATGTCAGTTGCGACACCTTCAGCCGTGCCGGCTACCAATACCGACGCTCCGGCAAGCGGTTCACCGGTTTCATCGACAACGACACCATTAACGTTGGTGGGGACCGCCTTGCCGACTGCTTTTTCCTGAAGCACGATTGTCTTGTCCATAACTTTGTAGGCAAGACCCATCTGTGCTACAACAACATCATCAAGAATTGATTCAATCGGCTGATCCTTGAAATTTCCACTGATTTTCAAAGCCTTGTCCTTGATTAAATCTTTTTGATAGACAAAATCATAACCCGTAACCTTTTTCAAGGTCTTGAGGGTTGTCTCGACATTTGAGCCGTCAAAGACAACACTGTAATCGCGTCCCAAAGCCCGGAACGGCAACAATGTGATGACAGCCACAAGGAGTAAGATTAATTTTTCTCTCATGGTTTAAATGTTAATTGATTGATTTATTTAAAGTTGTTTCTTTCTTATCGATGACAACCACACCGTTGTCCATTGCAAAGCTTATGTTACCGCTCGTCTCGATGATGGCGAGCGCAGTGGTGAAATCGCTATAACGGGGAATACTGCCCTTAAACACCACATCTCTCAATTGGGCAGCCTCAAATCGGTATTCAAAATCATACCATCGGCTCAGGTCTCGCATTATATCCTCAAGCCTCTGTTCCTCAAACACAAAACGACCGTGACGCCAGCCGGTGATTGCCTCAGTGTCGACAACCATCATGTCGATGTGACTGTCGGTGAGGTTAAGTCGGGCCTGATGGCCTGGAGCAAGATAGAGTTCACCATCGCTGTAGCCGCGGCGGGAGAGCGAAATGGATCCGTTTTCCAAAGTAGTGTAGACGGTTCCCTCGTCTTCATAAGCCTTTACGTTAAACTCCGTTCCGTAAACTCTTATCACCTGTCCCTCGGTCTCGACATAAAACGGACGGTTTTCGTCACGTTTCACCTCAAAATAAACCTCGCCCGATACCTTGACACGGCGTTCGTTATCGGCAAAAGTTGCCGGATAGCGCAACTGCGACTGAGAGTTGAGCCATACTTTGGTCGAATCTTCAAGAACAATCATGTATTCACCGCCGCGTGGCACGTCAAGACTAAGCTCTTCGATTTTTTTTATAGGTTGAAGCCCTGCCGCCGTCGTGTAAGCATCATGGTCAAAAATCTTATCGGCATCATCAGAAGCCAGCATCAGAGTCTCGCCTGTTGATGTCGTCAGGGTTGCCTTGACTGTACCCGGCTTGATATCGTCAAGCGCGACAACAGCCAACGGCATTTCCTGAACTACATTATCAACCTTAGTATTCCTTAACAATGAAATCATTCCTGTCAGAACGATCGCAACCGAAGCTGCAACGGCCAGCCGCCTGACACGTCGAGGACGGTTGGCGCGCGAGATGTGCCGGCTCATTTCCTCCATAGGCCGCGTGTAATCGACCATAGAGCGACGCAGCCAACCCGACCTCATCATGTCATAGTCGTCGGTCGAGGAGATCAAACGGCGGCGCGATTCGGTTGTAGCCCAGCGTTGCAGCTCGTCGAGTTCGTCGGGCGTAATCTCGCCTACAATCTTTTTATATAGTAATTCACTTATGCGATCCATCTTGTATTTTTTGACATTCATCTATTAGGCGTAATTGATTATAAAAAGTATACTTTTATTCTTATTTTTTTTCAAAAAAATTGCAAACTCAATAAAAATACCTAACTTTGTCGGCCAAGAATATCAGCAAATGATTGATTACGACGCCATATTTGACGATTTTAAATCCGGGAAAGTATTTGCGCTGTATAGCCGTCTCTATTCCGGACTTCTCATTTTTGCGTCTGATTTGCTTGGACCCGAGCTCTCCTATATGTCGGAAGATTGTGTTCAGGATGCTATTCTCGATTCATATATAAACCGCTACTCATTTGAATCGGCGACAAAATGGCGCAACTATCTATTGACAGTAATACGAAACCGCGCTGTTGATGCGCACCGCAAGTTTAATTCACATCTCAACTTCATTGAAAACGACCGTGACAATCAGCTCGACGATGACATCTCGGTTGCCATGATTTCTCAGGAAACATTTGATATGCTTTATGCAGCCATCGACGCGCTCCCCGATCGTTACCGCGAGATTTTTGCCCTCAGTTTTGAACAGGGACTCAAGAATACTGAAATAGCCTCCCGGCTCGGGCTGTCGGAGATTGGCGTGAAGAAGCGCAAGGCACGTATGCTCGAAATATTGCGCGTCAAACTCGGCCTTAAATCGAGTGATGATGTACTCTTCATTATCATCGCGTCACAGTTGATTGGGCTGTCATAGGCTGGTAAATAACGAGCGTGATTATCTATTAACCAATCACTGCATACCCAACATCCAATATAAAAAAGACAGCTGTGTCAAGTTTTGACACAGCCGCCATCAATCATAATTATATATATTTACAAACGTGGTTTTTCATAGGCTGTTTCAAGGTTTACTTCTTTTGAGGCTCGGCCTCTTCTTCAGAGTCGGTGAGAAGGTAATGAGTCTTGAGAAAATCTTTGTAAAACAACAGGAGTTCAGTATATTGCGTTCTCACTGATCTTTAGTTTCTTTTTCTTGACCGGGAGAAAAATTCACACCGAGTCGCGAGCTGTAATAATCTCACCCGATTTATAAACATCACACTCGACAAGCTGTCCTCGCACAACAAAGCCTGTTGAAAACAGAACAACAACGAGTATAAACGATAGTAAATTATACGGTTTCACTGTCAATAAATATATTTTCGCCGCAAATATAAACAATAAAACCGTCAATCATTGGGACATTTGTCCCAACACAAAAAAATAGCCTGAATTATTTAGACCCCGTTCCCCAATATTTGTTAACGCTGGGGCGGTCAAGCGTCGTGCAGATGTGTTCGCGCAGTGAGGGAGCAATGCGGTTGCATTGTGACCGAAACAAGCGGACGCAGATGCATGACGATTGGCCGTGGCGATGGTAATTTCTGCCACGGACTGCTGAGAATAAATATGACTGTGGTGAACTATGGATGAAGCTGAATTAAACGAACCGTAACATAAACATTGCCCATGCTGCCTTCGTAATCCCTTTGGCGGTGTGAAGAAACTGTTCGTAATTCCTATTTAACCGTCTGAAAGATTCAAGCCACGAGAAGGAGCGTTCCACAACCAACCTGCCGCTAATCGGCTTGAATTCCGATGTACCGAAATTCGATTTCACACACTCCAATTACACATTCAGTCCTTCTTTTAAGTTCTTTACTAAAGGTCCGCAATAGCCGTTGTCGGCCTTTAATAATCTGATCGTCGGATATTTGCAGACTGTATCAATAGCCAATCCTATCGCACACTTGCTGTCGTGGACATTTGC
>JAIDNJ010000209.1 GCA_029063895.1 Muribaculaceae bacterium
CTTTAGCACCGGTCCACATGCGGGCTCCCTTGATATCGATGCCGATGAAGTTTTTATCGGGAAACCGTCTTGCAAGGCCAACGGTATATTCGCCTTTACCGCATCCCAGCTCGAGAACAATAGGATTGTCATTGTGAAACACTTCGGAGTGCCATTTGCCCTTGAGGGGGCAACGGCCGTCGGTGAGAAGCGCAAAAGGATACTGAAACACTCTCTGGAATGTTTCCATTTCGCCAAATTTCTTGAGCTTGTTCTTACCCATTACGTGGAGCCTTGAATGTTAAGATGCTTAAGCCTTGATGAGGTCTTTACCTGTCATCTCTTTGGGCTGTGGAAGTCCCATGATATGAAGGAGAGTGGGCGCAACGTCAGCAAGAATACCGTCATCTACTTTTGCCTCGGTGTCAGCGGTTACATATACACATGGTACCGGATTGAGCGAGTGGGCTGTATTGGGCGATCCATCGGCATTGACTGCATTGTCGGCGTTTCCGTGGTCGGCGATGATGATTACTTCATAGTCGTTTTTCTTGGCGGCTTCGACTGTGTCCATAACACACTCGTCAATAGTTACAACAGCTTTTTCGATTGCTTTGTAAATACCTGTATGACCGACCATGTCGCCGTTGGCATAGTTGACAACGATAAAGTCATATTTCTGGCTATTTATAGCATCGACAAGTTTGTCTTTGACTTCAAACGCGCTCATCTCGGGTTTGAGGTCGTAGGTGGCGACTTTGGGTGATGCTACAAGTATGCGCTCCTCGCCATCGTACGGAGTCTCCCGGCCACCGTTAAAGAAGAAGGTGACATGGGCATATTTCTCGGTCTCGGCGATGTGAAGCTGTTTTTTTCCAAGTGACGAGAGATATTCACCGAGAGTGTTTTCAACATTTTCCTTATCGAAGAGGATGTGTACTCCGGTAAATGATGCGTCATAAGGAGTCATGCAATAATATTGCAGGCCGGGAATTACTTTCATCCCTTCCTCGGGCATATCGTGCTGAGTGAGAGCGACGGTAATTTCTTTAGCGCGGTCATTGCGGTAGTTAAAGAAAATCACAGCATCGCCGGGCTTGATTGTTCCGTCAACTGTCGCGTTATTGATAGGCTTGATAAACTCGTCAGTAACGTCATTGTCATAGCTTTCCTGCATAGCCTTTACCATATCGTCGGCTTGCTGTCCTTTACCATCGACAAGCAGGTCATAAGCGACTTTTACGCGGTCCCAGCGTTTATCGCGGTCCATTGCGTAGAATCGGCCAATGATTGAAGCGATAGTTCCGGCCGAGTTCTTGCAGTGTTCGGTGAGACGTTCAATAAATCCTTTGCCGCTGCGGGGGTCGGTGTCGCGGCCGTCCATGAAGCAGTGGATGTAAACCTTGTCGAGTTCATATTTTTTTGCAATGTCACAAAGGGCAAACAGATGGTCAAGTGACGAGTGAACGCCACCGTCTGAAGTAAGACCCATGAAGTGGATCGCTTTACCGTTTTCTTTTGCATAAGAGAACGCGCTCTTGATTTCGGGATTCTCCATTATGGAGCCATCTTTAATCGATTTGTTGATTTTGACGAGGTCCTGATAGAGAACACGTCCGGCTCCGATGTTAAGGTGACCAACTTCCGAGTTACCCATCTGTCCGTCGGGCAATCCTACATTTTCTCCGCTTGCCTGAAGTTGAGAGTGGGGATATGTGGCCATGAGATAATCCCAGTAGGGGGTGGGAGTAGAATAGATAACGTCGCTTTCTGACCGGTTGCCGATGCCCCAGCCGTCGAGAATCATTAATATCGCTTTTTTAGCCATGTCTTTTACTTTTTACCTTAGTTAATTGAAATTTGACTGCAAAGTTACGAAATTATTTGTATCTTTTTCGGTCGATTCTTAAATTTTGTGTAATTTTGTAGCCTTGAAAACTGATAAAACTGAGGCAGGCCTGTAAACTACCTGTTAATGGCAAATATACGCTTGATAAAATACATTATAGTCATTATTGTCGTGTCGCTGTTGGCGGGATGCCGATCGACACGTCATGTTCCTGACGGGATGTATCTTCTCGATGAAACAACAATAACGGTTGACGGCGACCGTGAAAATGTAAAATCGGCCGAGCTTATCAATTACCTGAGACAAACGCCCAATCATAAAATTCTCGGGTTTGCCAAGCTACAGCTGGCAACATACAATATGTCGGGTAACGATACAACCAAGTGGTATAACCGATGGGTGCGCAAACTGGGACAGGCTCCGGTGATTTACAATAATGAACTTACAGCACAGTCGGCACGGCAACTGAAACAGGCTCTTGTCAATCGCGGTTATAATGATGCCACTGTCGAGGTTGACACGATTGTGCGTCCCGATAAAAAGAAAATGAGTGTCGAGTACCGCATAACAACGGGAAATCCACATGTGATATCCACAATCGATTATGAAATAGAGGACTCGATTTTAAAATCGGCTATGATGGCTGATTCGGCATTGTTTACTATAGGTGTCGGCGATTTTTTTGATCGTAATGCTCTCGATACCGAGCGCACCATGATAACCGAGCGCCTGAGACAAAAGGGATATTATGCTTTTACAAAAGATTATATATCGTTTATAGCCGACACAACCGATGGTTCCAAAAATGTAGAACTGACAATGATCGTGAGGCCTCCGGTGGCACGGCCCGAGATTTCAGGCGAGGTGTCGGATGCCGATCAGTTGCATGAGCGTTATATGGTCAGACATGTATATATTGTCACCGATTATGATGCTACACGTGCAGCCGGTAATTTTAAAGCATTTGCAACCGATTCGGTCAATTATCACGGTTTGACAATCCTTTATGGTCCTGACCATTATCTGAGACCATCGATTCTTGAAGAGAAATGTTTTATAGAACCTGGCAAGCTGTTCAATTCGTCGGCGATTGACCGCACATATGAGGCTATGGGACAATTGTCGATTCTCAAATATATAAACATTAATCTTGTACAGTCGGGCAAGATGGACGGTATGCCGGCTCTCGATGCCTATATATTGTTATCACGCGCAAAAAAGCAGGGGGTGACATTTGAACTTGAAGGAACTAACTCGGAGGGAGACCTTGGTTTTGGAGTAGGGCTCACCTATCTTCATCGAAATCTTTGGAAAGGATCTGAATTGCTGACTACAAAATTTCGTACATCCTATGAGAGTATATCAGGCAATCTTGACGGACTCATCAATAATCGCTATACCGAGTATGCGGGAGAGGTCGGAATTACATTTCCAAAATTTGAAGCTCCGTTCCTGTCAAAACAGTTCAAGCAAAAAATAAAAGCTACAAGTGAGGTCGCTTTATCACTCAATTATCAGGAGAGACCTGAATATACACGTGTGATTGCCGGTGCCGGATGGAAATATAAATGGTCAAACAGAAGCAATACTGTCAGACGCACATTTGATCTTATTGATGTGAATTTTGTATATCTACCCCACTCAACACTCAATTTTATTGATGAAATAGCTCCTCAAAATCCGTTGTTGCGCTACAGTTACGAGGATCACTTCATCATGAGAATGGGTTATACTTATTACCGGACAAACCGCCGTATGGCTTCGTCAAGTATCGCCCCTGTTCATCGACAGGAACGTATCTATTCATTCAGATGGGCGGCCGAGATAGCCGGTAACCTGCTATATGCGATATCGTCAATTGACGGGGCAAAACGTCATGATGGTGCATATAAAATTTTCGGTATTCAGTTCGCTCAATATTTCAAGACCGAGGCCGACTATAACTGGACCCGTAATTTCGGGCCGCGAAATTCAATTGCTTTGCATATGGGACTTGGTTTGGGTGTGCCTTATGGTAACTCAAGTATGATACCTTTTGAAAAACGTTTTTATGCCGGGGGTGCCAACGGCGTCAGAGGGTGGAATGTACGTACACTCGGTCCCGGCAGCTATGATGCCCGAAACTCGGTGGTGGATTTTATAAATCAGTGTGGTGACATCCGTCTTGATATGAGTTTTGAATATAGAGCAAAATTGTTCTGGGTGTTTGAAAGTGCACTGTTTGTAGATGCCGGCAATATATGGACAATAAGGAACTATGTCAATCAGCCCGGAGGCGTTTTTAAACCGGGTAATTTTTACAAAGAAATAGCGCTTGCCTATGGAGCCGGCCTCCGAATGGATTTTACCTACTTTCTTTTACGCCTTGATTTGGGTCTGAAGGCCCATAACCCGGCTCGCAATCAGGAACCGTGGCCCATAATTCATCCTAAATGGAGTCGTGATGCCACGTTCCATTTTGCCGTGGGCTATCCTTTCTGACAACTTGTTTGTTATAGCATAAAACTATCGGCAATATGAAAAAACTTGTGATTTTTGACCTCGACGGTACGTTGCTTAATACTATCGATGACCTCGGGGAAGCAACAAACTATGCGTTGCGCATGACCGGATTTCCGACTCATGCCATCACATCCTATCCGTTTATGGTTGGTAACGGCATAACACGCCTTATTCAGCGTGCGCTACCCGATGAAGCGCGTGATGAGGCTACGGTTTTGCGTGTAAGAGAATTTTTTACCGATTATTATAATCAGCACATGGCCGACAACACGACCCCATATGACGGAATAAGCCGTTTATTGTCCGATCTTACCGACCGGGGCGTTAAGGTCGCGGTAGCTTCCAATAAATATCAGGCAGCCGTCGAGATGCTCATCCGTCATTATTTCAGTGATATACCCTGGGCGGCTGTTGAGGGACAAAAACCGTATGTACCCGTCAAACCAGATCCATCGATTGTATTTGAAATACTTACAAAATGTCCTACCCCAAAGCGTGACGTGCTGTATGTAGGAGACTCGGGTGTTGACATGGAGACAGCCCGTAGAGCGTGTGTCGCTTCATGTGGTGTGACGTGGGGATTCCGCCCTCTTAAAGAGTTACGCGCATTTTATGCCGAAAATATAGTCGATTCTCCATCTGAGATTCTGGAACTTGTGAACAGAGACTGATTTTATCGTGATTTTGTCGCTTGTCATGAGCCTGAACTTTTTAAGAATTTGATACGTTAGGATAGTATCGTCAACTAATTTTTATATGGGAAATACTCAGTACATGTCCGATTTGCCTCTGCGCCCGGTGCATTATTGGATTCTTACTGTTAGCTCAATGGAGCAGATTATAGGTGCGGCGTTGTCGACGATTGTCGGGATAATGATTCCGATGATTGTGCTTGTTCATCACCCAGAAATGGGCTCGGTTATGCAAGGTATAGTCGGAGCTTCAGGGCTTGTAGGTATAGCGCTCGGGGCTGCTGTAATCGGTCCGATCAGTGACCGTGAAGGTTATCTTGGATGGTTCAGAATGTGTCCGGTCGTAATTATCATCGGATCGGCTATAGTATATTTTATGCCAAACAATATTGGATTGATTTCGGGCTTGTTTATAGCCGGTTTTGGTGTGGGTGGAGGATATTCGCTTGATTCGGCCTACATATCGGAACTGATGCCCGACAAGTGGAAACTTTTTATGGTCGGGGTTGCAAAAGGAACATCGGCTTTAGGTTTTCTTTTGCCTGCAGTGCTTTGTTATTTTATTCTCAAAAAGGATCCGTCGCCAGCAATCTGGAACTCGTTCGCATGGATTATCGGTGGGCTCGGTGTTGTGACATTACTTATGAGAATAAGATGGCGTCAAAGTCCTCACTGGCTTATGATAAAAGGTAAAAATCAGGAGGCCGAAGAAGCCGCGGAGTTTTTCTTTGGAAAAGATGTAATGATTGAAAAGACGGCAGCTGCCACACCGTCAAAACCAGTTGCCAACGTGAAAATGAGTGAGCTTTTCAAGGGTGAAAATCTTAAGAAAGTGATTTTTACAGGTATTCCCTGGGCATGCGAAGGTATGGGTGTATATGGAGTCGGAGTATTTCTGCCGGTTCTTATCATGGCCCTAGGGTTGGCGCCGGCCCATGAACATGGTATTGGAAGTGTCACAAACTCGATTGAGTTGACTGCTATTGTCAATTTCTTTATATTGCCCGGTTTTGCATTGGGCCTGTGGGTAGTGAACCGGATGTCTCACACAAAGATGTTGGCCGGAGGATTCTTTGTTTGCTCGGTTGGCCTTTTAATGTTGCTGGCTGCCTATCTGCTAAAACTACCGGCTTGGATCTCGATTGTCGGCTTTGTGATTTTTGAAGTATTTTTAAATGCCGGTCCTCACCTTGTTACATTTATACTGCCGTCTCAGGTTTATCCTGTTGAAATAAGAGGTACGGGGTCGGGGATTGCGTCGATGCTCGGTAAAGTAGGTGCTGTAATCGGTGTGCTTGTAATGCCGATGCTCTTGAAATGGGGCGGTATAACACTGGTGCTCATTGTAACATTCCTTGTCCATGTAATCGGTGGCCTTATTACTATAATTTACGGTAAGGAACTCACTAATCAGAAGAATAATTAAGACTGAAAATCATGCACATGGCCGATGCGCTGGTGTCAGCGCCCGTAGCGATTACTGCCGGAGTGGCGGCGACAGCACTTGTTGTCGTTGCGGCTCGTAAAATCAGTAAGTCAACAAATGAATCGATCGTGCCGCTGATGGGAGTGCTTGGCGCTTTTATTTTTGCGGCCCAGATGATCAATTTTTCAATTCCCGGAACGGGGTCGAGCGGGCACATAGTCGGCGGAATTTTACTATCGGCGTTGCTTGGACCATGGGCTGGATTTATGACATTGGTCTCGGTGCTGATAATCCAATGTCTGGTATTTGCCGATGGAGGTCTAATGGCGTTAGGTTGTAATATCCTTAACATGGCGGCTTGTTCGTGTCTTGTAGCCTATCCGTTGATTTATAGGCCGCTGATGCGTTATCCGGCTTCATTGACAAGAATTATTGGGGTAACTGCGCTTGCATCGGTTGCAGCTCTTGAACTTGGAGCGATGTTTGTCACTCTTGAAACCGAACTGTCAGGCGTAACGGCTTTGCCGACCGGAAAATTTCTTTTGTTCATGTTGCCTATTCACCTTGTTATCGGCATTTGTGAAGGGCTCGCAACGGCTGCGGTAATTTATTTTGTCCAGCGTTATCGTCCTGCGTTAGTATCAGAAACAGCCAATTATTCAGATACTCGTTCATCTGTCAAGGGGGGACTTGTAGCTTTTTTAATTGCAACTGTCGTGCTTGCAGCCGGTTTTTCATGGATTGCATCATCAAATCCTGACGGACTCGAATGGTCTATAATGAAAGTGGCCGGAACCGAGCTTGAAATCACTGATGTAACCGGGATGAAAGCAGAGGCACTTCAGAATAAGACTGCGATTCTCCCTGATTATGAGTCTCGGCTTTCGGGTATAATCGGAGCGGTAATTGTGATGTCGATATTATGGAGTGTATCAACTATAATTGTACGTCGCCACAAGCTGAAAGAAAATCGGCGTTGCAATGAGAAATGAGTCGTCTCGAAAAAATACTTTATGAACTCCGTGAAATGGAGTCGCCTGATACACGCGGGTATTTACAGCAGATAGATCCACGATGTAAAATTGTTGTCACTGTCTTGTTTCTGATTGCCGTGCTTACGGTTCCATTGACTTCTTTTGATCAATTGTTATGGCTTTTTATTGTGCCGATAATAATGTCGACACTTGCCGGTATTAATTATAGTCGTGTGTTTGTCAATTCGCTGTTTGTTCTGCCGTTTGTAGTGTTGATAGGCATTTTTAATCCATTTATAGATCGCCAACCTGTAATATTGGCCGACGGAATAGTTGTGAATCGGGGCTGGAT
Organism: Muribaculaceae bacterium; assembly: GCA_029063895.1. Lineage (GTDB taxonomy): Bacteria > Bacteroidota > Bacteroidia > Bacteroidales > Muribaculaceae > CAJUPY01. Next base: position 7,775 of record JAIDNJ010000209.1, read on the forward strand.
TACCTTTGGGTCAATTGTTTTGAGAGGTTTGCTTTCGATGCAGTGTGTCTTGATATTGATTGAATCTACGGGATTTATAAGATTATGTGATGCTTTGAGACGAATGGGTGCCGGACGAATAGTGACTACCCAGCTGATGATGGTTTACCGGTATATAGGTGTTCTGGTTACTGAGGCGATAGCGATGAAACGAGCATGTCAGTCGCGCGGGTTCGGTAAGGAAAGCCTGCCCATAAAACTATGGGGTGAAATGGTAGGTCGACTTTTGTTGAGAACGGTAGACCGTGCCGAGAGAATACATCGGGCTATGATTTCCCGTGGATTTGATGGAACAGTCAGGACTAAGTCAGGCCTGGTTTGGAGATGTCGCGACACGGTGTTCCTGATTGTGTCGATTGCTATTATCGTTGTGCTAAGTGTGTTTAATATTTCATCTCTTTTTTATGAGTCATCATTATATTAAATTTACCGATGTGTGTTATACCTATCCGTCGGGTTACAAGGCTCTTGATGGTGTATCATTTACAATCCAACATGGAGAGAAAGTTGCATTAATAGGTTTAAACGGTGCCGGTAAGTCAACATTGTTATTGCTTACAAACGGATTGCTATTGCCCGACTCCGGAGAAGTGAACATTGGAGATGTGCCGGTGTCAAAAAAGACTTTGAAATTGGTGAGACAAAGTGTGGGGATGGTTTTCCAGAATCCCGATGATCAACTGTTCATGCCAACGGTCGGTGATGATGTAGCATTCGGCCCTATCAATATGGGATTACCCGAACAAGAGATAAATCGGAGAGTTGACTCGGCACTTATGGCTGTGGGATGTCATGATTTGTGTGGCCGCTCCCCGATGCAGTTGTCCGGAGGGCAGAAAAGATCGGTTGCGATTGCTACAGTCCTGTCAATGGAACCCTCGGTGCTTGTTATGGATGAACCGACATCCAATCTCGATTTGCGTGCCCGGCGTCATGTTATAGATATTTTGAAAGAATTTAATCATACGCTTCTTGTCGCGACCCACGATATTGAAATGATAAAAGAGGTTTGCCCGCGAACTTTACTGATGAAAGATGGCCGTATTGTTGGTGACGGTAATACTGATGAAATTTTAAATGACAGATATTTGATGGCCGATGCGGGAATGATCGGATAGATACTGAATAAATTGGGGCTACCATAATCTATAATCTATTTTTTTGCAGGAGTCGTGTTTTTTTATTTTCTTTGCAAAAGAAATTAATTAAATCGGACTATGGACAGACTTTCCCAAATTGCTGCGCGTTTTGATATTGACGGTGATGTTGTTTCAGTATCGCCACTTGGTAACGGACTAATTAATGACACATATAAGGTTGTTACCTCGTTGCGCGAAGAGCCGTCATATGTTTTGCAACGTATAAATCATGCTATTTTTACTGATGTGGAGCTGTTGCAAAATAATATTGATGAAGTAACATCACATATCAGACATAAACTTGAGAAAAAGGGTGTGTCAGATGTAGATAGAAAGGTATTGACATTTGTAAAAGATAAAATCACCGGTAAGTCTTATTATTTTGATGGGGAAAACTATTGGCGTGTGTCGGTATTTATTCCCGGCGCGGTCTCGCCCGAGGCGGTTACTCCTGAATCGGCTCGCAGGGCCGGGGAGGCGTTCGGTAATTTTCAGTCAATGTTAGCCGATATTGAAAAACCGTTAGGTGAAACTATACCCGGATTTCATTCTATGGTGTTGAGATTGAAGCAGCTCGATGACGCTGTTAGACTTGACCCGGTAAAACGTGTGGCTGAGGTTGCTGATTTGCTTGAATTTATTAATGAACGTCGTGATAAAATGACGTTTGCCGAGCGACTTGAATCTCAAGGGATGTTGACAAAACGACTCTGCCATTGTGATACAAAAGTCAATAATATGATGTTTGATTCAAAAACTGAGGAATTTCTACTCGTTATTGACCTTGATACCGTGATGCCGTCATATGTATTTAGTGATTACGGTGATTTTTTAAGGACTGCGGCTTCGACAGTTGCCGAGGATGATCCCAATCTTGATAAAGTCGGGTTCAATTCTGAAATCTTTAAAGCATTTACCGAAGGATATTTAAAAGGCGCTGATTTTCTTACAGATGTGGAAATAAAAAATCTGCCCGAGGGCGTGATGTTATTCCCTTATATGCAAGGCGTGCGTTTCCTTACTGATTATATCAATGGCGACACATATTATAAAATAAAATATCCCGAGCACAATCTTGTGCGTGCGCGAAACCAGTTTAAACTGCTTGAGTCGATAGAAAAGCAGCTACCCGAAATATCTCAGTATATATCATCTCTTAAGTCTTTAAACTAATATGGCACGGCAGGAATATGTTGAAAAGAATCGAGATTGGTTGCGCCAAAAATCGACAGAACCCGGTGTCGAGGCTGTCGATAAGGGCGTTCTTATGAAGAGATTGAAGAAAAGTTCTTCGCCGGTTTCACCAAACAAGAATAGTGTTGTGACAGTCCACTATGTTGGTAAAACAATAAATGGAAAGACCTTTGATAGTAGCCGTGGTGGTACTCCTCCGGCATTCAGACTGAGGGATCTTATTCCTGGATGGATTATAGCGCTTCAAAAAATGAAAGTGGGAGAGAGTGAAATATATATCCCGGCCGAGCAAGGTTATGGACGTTTCAGTCAGCCTGGCATCCCGGGAGGATCCACGTTAATTTTTGAAATTGAACTCATTGCTGTAAACTGAAACCGGAAGGTTTCAGTTTTTTAGTCTGATTACTCTAACTCCGAGCAGTGAACGGTTGCGTCTCATAAATTCGTCAAAAGGAACACTTGATACTTCGACTTTACCATTTGAACTGGATGCGTGTAGGAGGTATGGCTCGCCATCTTTTTTTACAATGATCCCAAGGTGGGTGACATCAAGATTCTTTAATGAGGTTACTAATGCTACTACGTCGCCCGATTGAAATGCGTTTTTGGTCTCCTTTTTGCGTAGATCTACTGTTTTGATATAAGGGAACTGGTGGCTATAATATCCAAGCTCGATTCCCTTCATTCGCTCATAGTTGGCTGAATCGGCAAGCGCTTTGTATTTGTCACGGTTCTCGGTCATGAACGACAGGGTGCGCGTGGTATGGTTGTAAAGTGGAAATCGGTTTGTCACTTCCTGAAGGTTTCCGCGATGAGAATTATCAATTATCCAATCGCTGATATAGTGAAGGCGCGAAGGATAGCCGTCAAGATTTCCGCCGCGATATCTCAAGCGTTCAAGATTGTATACATAGTCGCGCCAGGAGGTGCGTCCCTCTTCGGCTGTATATACCAATGCAAGAACTGTCTCGACAAATGTTGTGCAGTCAAGTTCGTCAAGGTTAACTGTCACCATTTCGGGATCACCTTCAAGTGTATGTCCGACATAGGGTGTGCCTTCAAAATGATGAGCCATCGCCATTATTTTATCGCCGGTCTTTTTTATTCCCTGACATTCGACAAGGAGTTCATTTAATTTGAGAGTGTCTGATGTTTCATTGTGAAATCTTACTTTTTCTTGAGCGATTGCGTGGAATTGTAAAATCGCAAATGAAATAAGCAGTGTAATGGCGTAGCGTTTCATACGGTATATTATATAATAATGTTGGTTCTAATTTGTCCACGAAGTTACGTAATATTTTTGTTTTACCCAATCTTAAACGCATTTTATTTGAAAACGATTGAATAGATGAATTAATGATTGAAATATTTATAAAATTTAATTAAATGTATTTCAGCGAGTTGTGGGATTTGTTAAAATTTTCTTTAAAAAAAGTGGCTAAAATATTTGGTGGAATCAGAAAAAGTCTCTACCTTTGCACTCGCTTTTGGGACGGAGGTCCTGC
>JAIDNJ010000021.1 GCA_029063895.1 Muribaculaceae bacterium
CGCTCGGATTGTCACAGATTCCCGAACTGATGATTGACAATACCGACCGTAACCGCACATCGCCGTTTGCTTTTACCGGTAACCGTTTTGAGTTCCGTGCCGTTGGTTCGTCGGCCAACTGTGCTTCGGCAATGCTTGCTCTCAATGCTGCTGTTGCTGACCAGCTCAACAGTTTTCGTGAAGCTGTTGACCGTCGCATAGCTCAGGGACAGGAAAAGCGCCATGCCATTATCGAGGAAGTGAAAAATCTTATCATCCAATCAAAACCGATCCACTTTGACGGTAACGGTTATAGCGATGCGTGGAAAGAAGAAGCTGCCCGCCGTGGTCTCGACTGCGAAACATCGATTCCAAAAATCTTTGACGCTTATCTCAGTCAGGAGTCAATCGACATGTTTGACCGCACAGGTGTTTTGTCAAAAGTTGAACTTGAGGCTCGAAACGAGGTGAAATGGGAGATGTATACTAAAAAAGTTCAGATTGAAGCCCGTGTGCTCGGTGATCTTGCAATCAACCATATTTTGCCGGTTGCAACACGTTACCAGTCAATACTTGTCGACAATCTCGTGAAACTCAAAAGCCTCTTCCCCGATTCAAAACACGAAGCTCTGCTGTCGGCCGATTTGTCGACTATCGAGAAAATATCAGAAAATATGTCGGTTATCAAACGCAAGGTCGACGAGATGATCGAGGCCCGCAAAAAAGCTAACCGTATTGACTCGGAGCGCGAGAAAGCTATAGCCTATCACGACAATGTTGTACCTCACATCGAGGAAATACGTCGTCACATAGACCGACTCGAACTCATGGTCGACAACGAGATGTGGCCTCTTCCCAAATATCGCGAGCTGCTGTTTATCAGATAATTATCATTGATAATAAATGGAAATACTTAAACATGAGTGTGGCGTGGCGATGATTCGTCTTTTGAAGCCGCTCGAATACTATAAGCAAAAATACGGTACTTATCACTATGCCCTCAATATTCTGTATCTTCTCATGGAGAAACAGCATAACCGAGGGCAGGAGGGTGCCGGTGTCGGCGTCATCAAGATGCACACTGTCCCAGGCTCGGAATATGTTTTTCGTGAACGTGCTCTTGGTTCCAACGCTATTACGACCATATTTGATTCAATCGGTTCACAGATTGTCGGTTGTGATTCGCTTCCGGTTGATGTAGTCGAGCGCGACACCCCTTTTATAGGTGAAATATACATGGGACATCTTCGTTACAGCACAACAGGTAAGAGCGGTATCTCTTATGTGCATCCGTTCCTTCGCCGCAACAACTGGCGGTCACGCAACCTGTTGATGTGCGGTAACTTCAACATGACCAATGTAGATGAAATATTTGAGCACATTGTCAGCCGCGGTCAGCATCCGCGCATCTACAGCGATACCGTCGTCATCCTCGAACAGCTCGGATACGCTCTCGACAAGGAGAACCATCGTGTTTACCGTCGTTTCCGTGACACTCTTGACGAGCCTGAACTGAGCCGTGCGGTCGAGGACAATCTTGACATTAAGATGATGTTGCAGTCGGCTGCTCCGATGTGGGATGGTGGTTTTGTCATGTGCGGTGCCACCGGGTCGGGCGATATGTTTGTGCTCCGTGACAGCAAGGGTATACGTCCGGCATTCTACTATGCCGACGATGAGATTGTCGTTGTGGCTTCAGAACGACCTGTGATACAGACAGCCATGAATGTGCGTCGTTTCCAGGTTAACGAACTCAAGCCCGGCAATGCCCTCATTGTCACTAAAAACGGTGATGTGAGCGATGTGGAGGTCCTCGGCGACAAAGGCAATGCACGCTGCTCGTTTGAACGCATATATTTTTCGCGTGGTAGTGATGCCGACATCTATACCGAGCGTAAAGCCCTCGGCCGTAACCTTGTGCCCCAGGTGATGAAAGCTGCCGGCAATGACTTGTCAAAAGTAGTGTTGTCATTTATCCCGAACACCGCCGAAGTCGCTTTTATCGGTATGGTCGAGGGGTTTGAAAAACAGCTCGACATTTGGAAACGTGACCATATTCTTCATCTCCAAAGCGAAGGACGTCTCGATTATGATTCGCTCACAGCGGTGATGAAAAACAAACTGCGTGTCGAGAAGGTAGCAATCAAAGATATAAAACTACGCACGTTCATAGCCGAAGGCACCTCGCGCAATGACCTCGCCGCTCATGTCTATGACGTGACCTACGGATGTGTCCGCAACGATATCGACACTCTTGTTGTCATTGACGACAGTATCGTGAGAGGGACCACACTTCGACAGTCAATCATCAAGATTCTTGACCGTCTGCATCCGCGCAAAATTGTGATTGTATCATCGGCACCCCAGGTCCGTTATCCCGATTATTATGGAATTGACATGTCGCGTATGGCCGAATTTATTGCTTTCAAAGCGGCTGTCAGTCTCATCAATAGGCGAGGTATGACCGATTTGCTTTCGACGGTGTATGACGAGGCTGTTGCCCAGCTCAACCGCCCGGCTCATGAACGTGTCAATGTAGTCAAAAAAATCTACGAACCGTTCACAACCGAAGAACTGTCTACTGAGATTGCACGTATGCTGACCCCCGCCGATACTGTTGCCAAAGTCGAGATTGTTTACCAGAGCATAGAAGGTCTCCATGACGCTATTCCAGGTCATCCCGGCGACTGGTATTTTACAGGCGATTATCCCACACCCGGCGGTGTGCGTCAGGTCTTGAAAGCCTACATAAATTTCTATGAAGGAAACGCCGAGGCACGTTAATAGGACTTTATTGACGGAATTAGAGCAAAAAACGTATTGATAAATTGGTGAATGACTAAATAAATCACTAATTTTGCATTTCGTTAATCCGATTATTATAATTTCACATAAAGACTGAAACAAACAATGAGTGAAATAGCACCAAAATATACCCCCTCCGATGTAGAGGCAAAGTGGTATGAATACTGGCTGAAGCACGATCTTTTCAAGTCGGTTCCCGATGAAAGGGAGCCATACACTATCGTGATTCCGCCGCCAAACGTCACCGGTATCCTCCACATGGGGCACATGCTCAACAACACTATTCAGGATATTCTCGTGCGTCGTGCTCGTATGGAGGGCAAAAATGCTCTTTGGGCTCCCGGTACTGACCATGCCTCTATAGCTACCGAAACAAAGGTAATCAATAAGCTCGCTCAGGAAGGAATACGTAAAATAGACCTTACCCGTGAAGAATTTTTGAAACATGCATGGGAATGGACCGACAAGCACGGTGGTATTATCCTTAAACAGCTCCGTCGTCTCGGTGCATCGTGTGACTGGGATCGCACGGCTTTTACTATGGACGAGACTCGATCAAAGAGCGTTGTCAAGGTCTTTTGTGATCTTTATAACAAAGGTCTCATTTACCGTGACCTCCGAATGGTCAACTGGGATCCTCAAAACCGCACTGCTATCAGTGATGACGAAGTCTTCTATGTTGAAGAGCAGTCAAAACTTTATTATCTCAAATATTACGTTGCCGATGATGACATGACCGGTGCTACCGGTGAAGAAGGCGAGGTGATTCATGTTGACGGTGACGGACGTCGTTATGCAGTCGTTGCCACAACCCGCCCCGAGACAATCATGGGTGACACTGCCATGTGTATCAACCCCAAAGACCCCAAGAACCGTTGGCTCAAGGGCAAGAAAGTGATTGTACCCCTTGTCAACCGCGTTATTCCGGTTATCGAAGACCGTTATGTTGAGATAGACTTCGGTACAGGCTGTCTTAAAGTTACCCCGGCCCATGACAAAAACGACTATATGCTCGGCAAGACCCACAATCTTGAAACAATCGACATCTTTAACGAGGATGCGACTGTGAGCGAGGTTGCCGGTATGTATATAGGCATGGACCGTTTTGCCGTGCGTGAGCAGATTGTAAAAGACCTCGAAGCCGCAGGCCTCGTTGAGAAAATCGAGGATTATACCAACAAAGTCGGATGCTCTGAGCGTACCAAAGTTCCCATTGAACCCCGCTTGTCGCTTCAGTGGTTTGTCAACATGCGCCACTTTGCCGACATTTCGCTCAGTCCGGTCATGGATGATCTCATCAAATTTGTTCCTGAAAAATACAAGACCACCTACCGTCTGTGGCTCGAAAACATTCAGGACTGGTGTATCAGCCGTCAGCTTTGGTGGGGCCACCGTATTCCCGCCTATTTCTATGGTGCTCCCGAAGACGACACGTTTGTTGTTGCCGAGACTCCCGAAGAAGCGCTTGAAAAAGCCCGCAAGGCATCGGGTAACGAATCGATGCAGATGAGCGACCTCCGTCAGGACGAAGGTGCGCTTGACACCTGGTTCTCATCATGGCTCTGGCCCATCACCCTTTTTGACGGCATCAACAATCCCGGCAACGAGGAAATCAAATATTACTATCCGACCGCTACTCTTGTTACCGGTCCCGACATCATCTTCTTCTGGGTTGCCCGCATGATTATGGCCGGATATGAATATATCGGAGACAAACCATTCAAAAACGTATATTTCACCGGTATCGTCCGCGACAAAATCGGTCGCAAAATGTCAAAGCAGCTTGGCAATTCGCCCGACCCCATTGATCTTATTGATACTTACGGTGCCGACGGCGTGCGCATGGGCATGATGCTCTCGGCTCCCGCCGGAAACGACATCATGTTTGACGAAAAACTCTGTGAACAGGGCCGCAACTTCTGTAATAAGATATGGAATGCGTTCCGCCTTGTAAAAGGATGGGAAGTTGATGACAAAGCCGCTCAGCCCGAGACCTCGGCTATCGCTGTCAAGTGGTTTGAATCTCAGCTCGATATAGCTCTCACCGAGACCAAAGACCTCTTTGAGAAGTTCCGCATCAACGAAGCCCTTCTTGTGGTTTACCGTCTTTTCTGGGACGAATTCTCGTCTTGGTATCTCGAAATGGTCAAACCGGCCTACGGTACTCCCATCGACGGCAAGACATACGAGGCTACAATCAATTTCTTTGATTCGCTTCTGCGCATGCTTCATCCATTCATGCCGTTCATCACCGAGGAACTTTGGCAGCACATCGCCGATCGCAAAGACGGTGAGTCAATCATGTATGCATCGATGCCCGAGGCTACCGAAGCCAATAAAGCGATTATCAGTGACATGGACTATGCAAAAGAAATCATCACCGATATCCGCGCTGTCCGTGCCTCTAAAAATATTTCGCCCAAAGAACAGCTTAAACTCGAAGTTGTCAATGCTCCAGTTCCGTCAATGGAAGCCGTCATCAAGAAACTCGGCAACATCTCGGAGATTGCAGCTGTTACAACCAAAGATCCGGCAGCAGCCTCGTTCATGGTCGGTACAAACGAGTTTGAGATTCCGTTGCTCGACAATATTGATGTCGAGGGTGAGATTGCCCGCATCACCAAAGACCTCGAATATCAGGAAGGCTTCCTTGCTTCGGTAATGAAGAAGCTGTCCAACGAGCGCTTTGTCAACAATGCTCCCGCCCAGGTTGTCGAGGGCGAGCGTCGCAAACAAGCCGATGCCGAGGCCAAGATCAAGGCTCTCAAAGAATCGCTCGAGGCACTCAAAAAGTAAAAATACAAATCCCTTTAATAACAGGCGCCGTGTCAAATATTGGCATGGCGCCTGCTTGCGTTTTGTATAAATTCGTCCTATGCCGCTAACTTTTGTACAAGCGTCGGCAGGGCGTGACGGAATAGACCGCAGAATGAATTGAGTTTTGTGAGTTCTCCCAGTTTGTTGTTTTCGATTACCCAGTTCCTGAAAAAGCAGAGCAATGTCACCACGTTCATGCCGTCGGGAACGGCAGGGAGCAATTCACCGCGGCCTCGCGAAATAAGGTAGGACATGAATCCGTCAAACATGTATAGTTCGGGATGTGCTTCATATTCATGGATTGACGTGTCATCGATAATATTTGGAGGAATGGTAGTATCGGGTTGTTTTGGTTCTTGTTTCTCCGCTTTCTTTTGCTGACGTTTCAGACGTGCTTTTTCGCTTCGCTCGGCCGATTTTTTGAGGTCCTGTTTTACGTCCCATAACAAATTGGCAATCAGTGTTTCGGGATGATGAGTTTCTTCGGTCTCAAAAAAGTTGTAGAGGGCGATGATTGCATCATTTCGAAGTTCTTTGGGTAATTTAGAAATGGCGATAACCCATTTTTTGCGGAATGTGATTGTTTTCATAACGTTGATTAAGATTAATATTTGGTTGCTTTAATTTGTTTGCAAAATTACAACTCTTATTGGTATTTTGTCAATAGCATCGTGGTTAAATAAGGTTAATATAACAAAAAGGCGATGTGTCTCGGTTTGACACATCGCCTGACAATAAGGTTTATAAAGGTTACTGTTCGGTATTCAATATTTTTGATAGTGAACGTTTTCGGGAATCCATTTATCCTTAGGCTCCGGGTTATCGGCCGGATGACCTAAAGTGATAAGACTCAGGGGTGTTACGCTCCCTGGAATTGATAAAACTCGTTTAACACCGGGAATAACATTAGGGTTGGGGTAGATGCCGCACCACACTGCGCCAAGTCCATAGGCATGAGCCGCCAGCAAAATATTTTCACTTGCAGCCGAGCAATCCTGAATCCAGTAATCGCGACCAAAGCCATCGAGAGCTTTTTCCATGTCACCGCAAACTATGATTGCGGCTGTAGCGGTAGCAAGATTTGAATAGGGGTGGACATTCATCAGCGAGTCAAGCATCTGACGTTCGGTCACGACGATAAATGACCAAGGTTGACGGTTAACAGCTGTCGGAGCCGCCATACCGGCTTTTACGAGCGTTGTCAGTGTATCGGCTCCGATAGGCTCGTTGGTAAAGCTGCGAATGCTTGTACGGGTCATAATGTTGTTGATGACAGCTGCCGTGTTTGCCTGGTTGTCATTGTTTGATACTTTCTCACTCGAGCAAGCTGTCGAGAGTAAAAGCACTGAAAATAGAGCTGAAAGAATGATTTGTTTCATTTTGAAGTTATTTTATAAATGTTTTGATGTCAAGCGTGAGATTGACCATCATCACCGATGATCCGGAGTAAGGACGGGAATAGGCCAGGTCAATATTGAATCCATTAAGTTTTAATCCTGTTCCAACTGAGAATCCTGATAAAAAATCGCGACTTTGGCTCGACATATCGGTTCGTGTCTTGTAGTTGTAACCGAGAGCGACATGAAATTTATCGGACGGAATGATGTCGGCTCCAAAAACGAGATGACGCATAAGGTTTGAACCGAAGTTATCGACTGTTTTGGGTTGATTGTCCGCTGAGCCGTCGCCGGCATGATAGTAGGGGAGATGCCATTTTGTCAAATTAAATGCCGTTATAGAGAATCGCACCGGAAAGCCGCTGAATGATTGGGACCATCCCAGCCGCACGTCAACGGGAAGACGGTCATACTCGCTGTCAAAACGTTTTACCTGACCGCCCAGATTAGCGATGACAGCCGATAGTGACAAGTCACGGTCGATGTCATAATAATTTACACCAAGATCAACTCCGATAGCAAACGCCGAGTAATCATCATAGGAGCTATAAATTGTTTTCAACAGAAAACCGCCGCGTAATCCGTCGGCAAGGTCACGGGTGTAGCCACCCGAAATGACGAGATCAGATGGCGAAAATTGACCTGTCGGGTATCCGTTTTCATCAAAACCGTCAATTTTACCATAGTTAAGATAACGTATCGAGGCCTGCCATGCACCCGACATTCCACTGCTGTGGGTATAGACTAAATCGGCAAAATTATTGTCGGCCATATAGTGCATGTAACTCATTCCCAGCTGATTACTCATCTCAAGTCCAAGCAGGGCCGGATTTTGGTCGACCGTCATAACATTGTCCTCGACAGTAGATATGTTGACTCCGCCGAGTGCATGGATATGACTTGAAGCCGAGAGGTCAAGAAACGAGTAATGGGAATCGTTTGACACCCTCACTTCAGTCTGGGCACGGGCGACCGAGACAGTCGTGAGTAGAGCTGAGATAATGAGATATTTGCGGTTCATCTTAGTTTGATTTCGGTAAATGACATATTGAGTGAGTCGACCAATAGCATCCGACCGTCAAGAGTCGTTCCGGCGCCGGTGATTATCTTGATGACTTCGGCCGCCTGAATTGAACTGACGATACCCGGCAACGGTCCCAGAACACCCCCGAGACTACATGGCGTATAGCCCCCCTCGGCAATGGCGTCGGGAAATATGTCGCGATAGTTTTTTCCACCGGGTAAAAATGTCATGACCTGCCCGTCAAAACGGCTCACACCACCAAGAACACACGGTTTTCTTTTTTCGGCTGCAATGTCAGTGACCATATATTTGGTGGTCGGGTTGTCCGACCCCTCGACAATGACATCATAGTGCTGGAAAAGCTCACGTGCCTTGTCGGGGCGGAGCAGTCCTTCATGCTTCTCGACAACGATATCGGGATTGATTGAAGCAAGACGACGCGCCGTGACATCAACTTTACACTGACCTATATCGTCGGTAGAAAAACCGAGCTGACGCTGCAGATTGGATATGTCGATAGTGTCAAAATCACAAATCCCGATGCGACCGATGCCTGAACCGGCAAGATACATCGATACAATCGACCCGAGCGCACCGGTTCCGACTACAAGTACTGACGAATTTAATAACGCGCGCTGCCCGCTCTCGCCTATTTCGGGCAAGAGCAGGTTGCGGCTATATCGGCGACGGTTGTCACCGGTAAAAGTTATGTTGTCTGATGCCATATCTTCAATCAAAAACCGAGTCCCAGTCTTTCCAGACGACATCATAGCCGTTGGCCCGGATAGCATCGGCGACTTCTGACGGTGTTCGTCCGTCGGTCACCTCAAACTGCTCGAGCGCGCCGTCATCGAGAGCATATCCTCCCGGTTGGGTGCGACTGCCGGCACTCATAGATGTAACGCCCAAAGATAGCATATTATTTCGGAATAATTTGCTTTCTCGTGTAGAAAACGAGATATCGGCATCATGATCAAAGATTCGGAATGCAAAAGTGAGCTGGGCAAGTTCCCGGTCGCTCATCACCACGTTTGGATTAAAACCACTCTCTGACGGACACATACGTGGAAAATTGACACTATAACGGGTGCGCCAGTAGTGTTTTTGAAGATAGCGGAGGTGTCGGGCGAGCATCGCCATATCGGTGCGCCAGTCTTCAAGACCTATCAGCACTCCCATGCCTATTTTGTGAACTCCGGCCTGACCCATACGGTCATATCCGTTCAAACGCCATTCATATACCGACTTCATTCCGCGCGGATGATAGTTGCGGTAGGTTGATCGACGATAGGTTTCCTGGAAACATACTACACCGTTAAGACCGGCTTTGACCAGACGGCTGTATTGCTCGGTTTTCATCGGCTGAACCTCGATTGTGAGATTATTGAAATAGGGGCGGCACGTCTTGAGCACTTTCTCAAAGTATTCAGTACCGCATAGTGATGGAAATTCACCGCTTACAATAAGCAGGTTATCAAACGGCCCGAGTTTCTTGATGGCACGACACTCGGCATCGACCTGATCCATTGTCAAGACCGTCCGCTCAAACTTGTTGGCATGGTTGAATCCACAGTAGACACAGGCGTTGGCACACGCATTTGAAACATACATGGGTATATACATCGAAATTGTGTTGCCAAATCGCTCGCGTGTGAAATGGCGACTCAAAACAGCCATTTCCTCGATAAATGCCGCCCCGGCAGGAGAAATCAAAGTCATGAAATCATCAGGTTCGAGACGTCGTGTATTTCGGCGAGCTTTTGCAAGAACCCTTCTCACGTCATCTTCGGTCGACGACATGATGCGGTCGGTGGTCTCGTCCCAGTCCCATTGGTCGATGATATCGGCAAAGCCGTGTCCCCACGGCGACTGTTTTAATTCTTGCATTTTGACTCGATATTTTGAGAAATTCTCATTGCACAGAAGTTTGGGCCGCACATTGTACAGAAACGGTCATCGGCATCGGGTGCCTCGCGTCGTGACTCAAGATAGAACCGACGGGCTTTTTCAGGGTCGAGCGACAGGTTGAACTGGTCTTTCCATCTGAATTCATAGCGTGCCTTGCTGAGAGCATCGTCACGTACCGATGCCCCGGGAAATCCTTTGGCAAGGTCAGCGGCGTGAGCGGCTATTTTGTAGGCTATGACACCTTCGCGCACATCTTCGAGATTGGGTAGCGAAAGATGTTCCTTAGGAGTTACGTAACATATCATGGCTGTACCCATTGTTGCGATATTGGCTGCTCCGATTGCCGATGTAATGTGGTCATATCCCGGCGCAATATCGGTTGTAATGGGGCCGAGAGTATAGAACGGTGCTTCATGACAGGCCTTTAACTGACGTTCCATATTGACAGCTATCTTGTTCATGGGTACGTGACCCGGGCCCTCGATAAGTACCTGTACGTCGTGATTCCAGGCTTTGGTTGTGAGTTGGCCGAGCACATCGAGTTCAAGGAACTGACAATGATCGTTGGCATCATGAGTCGAGCCGGGACGCATGCCGTCACCAAGCGAAACCGCCACATCATAACGGCTTAATATCTCACAGATTTCATCAAAATGGGTGTATAAAAAGTTTTCCTCATTGTGCAATACACACCATTGTGTCATGATTGAACCGCCGCGCGACACACATCCGGTGAGACGTTTGCCAACATATTCAGCGTGTTCGCGCAATACGCCCGCATGGATGGTAAAATAGTCCACGCCCTGCTCACACTGCTCGATGAGAGTATCACGGTAAATTTCCCACGATAGACGTGATACGTCACCATTTACTTTTTCAAGAGCCTGATAGATGGGAACTGTTCCAACTGGAACGGGACAGTTTCGTATAATCCATTCGCGTGTTTCGTGAATGTTGTCTCCGGTTGAAAGGTCCATGAGAGTGTCACCGCCCCAGTAACAGCTCCACAACGCTTTGGCTACTTCCTCCTCGATACCCGACGAAAGCGCCGAATTTCCAATATTGGTGTTTAGTTTAACCGAAAAAGCACGTCCTATAATCATAGGTTCGGCTTCGGGATGATTGATGTTTGCAGGGATAATAGCACGTCCGGCAGCAATTTCATCGCGAACAAATTCGGGTGTGATATATGATTTTATTCCTCGCCCTTGATTGTCGAGGTTTTCACGTATAGCCACATATTCCATTTCGGGAGTAATCATACCGCGGCGGGCATAGTGCATTTGGGTTACCCGCTTGCCCGAGACTGCTACACGAGGTGAGTGAAGCCGGGGAAAGCGTATGGGGTCAAGCGATTTATCGGCAAGACGTTGACGTCCATATTCACTTGTAAGCGAGGCAAGTTTCTCGGTGTCACCTCGCTGTTCAACCCATTGAGATCGCATGCGCGGCAGTCCTTCATTAATATCAGTAGAACAGTTTGAATCGGTATACGGGCCGCTTGTATCATATACAGTTACAGGTGAGTTGGGCTCTTCATGACGCTTGCCGTCAACGATTGTTACAGTAGGATATTGACTGATTTGACGCATCGCAACCTTAACTGAGGGATGAATCTCACCCGAAACATATATTTTTTTTGAATTGGGATAGGATGAAAGGTCGATATTTGAAATCTTCATTGTCGATTGATTTTAGTCGTTTAGAAATGATGTTAACGGACTCGATGCCATGGCCGACGACGCAACAGCTCCGGGACCGGCGAGATAGGCCATTCGTCCTGCTTTTACAGCCAGGTCAAAAGCCCGGGCCATTTTTACAGGGTTGTCGGCTACAGCTATCGCTGTGTTGACAAGCACAGCATCGGCTCCCATCTCCAAGGCCTCGGCGGCATGGGACGGCACACCGATACCGGCATCTACGATAACCGGTACGTTACTTTGCTCAATGATTATCTGTATAAAATCACGAGTGAGCAAACCACGGTTTGTACCGATTGGCGCACCTAAAGGCATCACGGCTGCAGCTCCGACTTCTTCAAGTCGTTTGCACAGAACTGGGTCGGCCTGAATGTATGGGAGAACGACAAAGCCGTCGGCAGCGAGTTCTTCGGTAGCACGAAGAGTTTCCACCGGGTCGGGCAACAGATATTTGGGGTCGGGATGAATTTCAAGTTTGATAAACTCGGTTCCAAAAATCTCACGACTTAATCGCGCGGCCATCACAGCCTCGCGGCTATCGCGGGCACCCGACGTGTTGGGTAGCAACTGAACATTGTCACGATTGATATGAGTGAGCATGTCGTCGGTTGCCTCGTTGAGCAGGTTTACACGTTTCATGGCGACGGTTATCATTTGTGATCGGGAGGCGAGTACGGCCTCAAGCATTGTGTCGGGCGAACGGAATTTTCCGGTTCCGACAAACAGACGTGAAGTAAATTCACGATTGCCAATTTTAAGAATATCTTCTTTTGATTCCATTAAAATATATGTGATTAATTGTTGATTTTTAAAGTAAAACTTTATTTATTGAACCTGATGTAATCATCTTCATTGATGTAACCGAAATGCCTGATAGCTTTGGTCGTAAGATCGTTGGCCGCATCAGCAGGAGAAGGTGTTTTACCTATCGCTCCGCTGACAGCCACACCGCCGAATCCAATCCCGGCGAGCTGTTCAAAGTCATGGTCGGTAACGCCTCCGACAATGACTGCCGGTGGTACAAAATTGAGCTGGTACATCAGTGATCTGATTTTGTCGAGACCATCATAACCGAGAGTAGGCGCGAGTTTCTTTTTGGTTGATGTGAATCTCAGCGGACCTATGCCGAGGTAATCGATATGGTCACGAAAAAGATTGGCGGCTGGTTCCAAGTGCTCGGCCGAGTTAACGGTGAATCCTAAAATCTTGTCAGACGGCAATATTTCACGTGCTTGAGCAGGGGAGATGTCTTTTTGCCCGATATGGACACCGGCTACACCGGTAGTCATTGCCGCTATCTCTACATGATCGTCGACAATCAATGTCGCTCCTCGGTTGATAAAAGCAGGTGCAAGTTCGGCTGCAACCTCGGCCACGGATTCGGTCGGCTCATCTTTCATTCTTATCTGGACCCACCGACACCCGCCTTCAAGAGCTTTGAGTGCAAGTGAGACTGTGTCATAGGGGGTGGAGCCGTCGGTGATATATTGCAGTCTTGAATTTCGCATTGTGAGATAACGAACAAACCGCTCAAACGACTCGTTGTCGCGCCATACCTCACCTAAAAAAGCGGCTCCGGCAAATCCTGCCGCTCTCAATGACGGCACATGGTCGAGAGTGACACCACTCAGGGCTATAACTTTTTTATTGATTGCGGCAATGTCGAGAGTTGACAGGTCAAATCGTGAATTGTAACCCGGCTTTGAAATCGAATCAAAAATCGGTGAAAGTGTTACATAATCAACCCCTTGAGTTTCGGTAATCTCACCAAGTGAATGGCATCCTTTTGAAAGCATGGCTGCCGGGATGTCGTCGGCTTTGGGATTACGGGAATTGAGTTGAAATCCGGTTCCGAAAGCGCGAGCCAGTTGTGGATAGTCGTGAAGCCTTATCCGATTCCTTAATTCAGGCCTGATGTGCTCCAGAACCGATTCGATATATCGTTCACCGATTCCCGGTTTACGAAGGCTCACAATGTCGGCTCCCGCCCCGAGAAGGCGTTCAATCAATGTCGCTTCATCGTTGACAGGTGACGGTTTGGTCACTACTACAATTTTAAAATTATCCTCCATAAGCGGCTTTGATTAATATGACATCACAATCGGGGGCAAGTACATGGGTGTTCCAATCTTTTTTTGAAACAATAGCACCGTTGACGGCTACAGCCACTCCAGAACCTGTCATGTTATCGGTACAAATTGTTTCCACAAGATTAGTAACAGTAGTGTTGTCATTTACAGCCATCAATTTGCCGTTTACTTTAATTTCCATTGTTCTATTTGTTTAAATATGTGATTTAACGGTCCATGTCCGCTTCCAAAAGAGTAGTCGGCACCCTCGTAAACGGCACGTGACAACCAATCTATGGCTTTGCCCACACTGCTTTCCAAGTCCAATCCTTGAGCAAGAAATCCGGCTATTGCCGATGATAGCGTACAGCCGGTTCCATGAGTATTGACAGTATCAATTTTTTGATGGACAAAGCAGATTGGTTCCGGGTATTTCTTTGTTAGAAGTATATCAGTTACGGTAGTATCGCCGGTTGCATGTCCTCCTTTGAGTAAAATATCAAAAGAGGTGTCCGTTTCATTTGAAAAGAGCGACCAGGCATTTGATGGCGTCATTCCAAATAATAACTCGGCTTCGGGCAAATTTGGAGTCACAAGAGTAGCAAGGGGGAACAATTCATCCTTCATTACTTCACATGTGCCGGGAGATGACAGAGGGTGTCCCGATGTCGAGATTGCCACCGGGTCAATGACAACGTTGTGCAAATGAAATTCCAGAATAACCCGGGATATAATCCGGGCAACATCACCGTCGGGTATCATTCCTATTTTTACAGCATCGGGAGTGATGTCGTCAAGCACTGCTCTGAGCTGGTCGGCCACAACGTCGGGCGATAATGCAACTGATTGTGTCACACCCCGGCTGTTTTGCACGGTAACAGCTGTGATGACACTCATGGAGTAGACCCCTAAAGCGCAACACGTTTTGATATCTGCCTGGATTCCGGCTCCACCACTCGGGTCAGAACCGGCAATCGTCAGCACGGTTTTATATTTTTTCTTTTCCATGAGACTTTATTTATGACTTAACATACGACCGGCCGTTGCCGGTGAGTGTCACATATCCTCATGAAACTTTCAAGGAAAGAAAAAGAGAATCTTTGACTGCACAGGCAACGGCCGGTCGAATGGCGTTGTCAATTCCTCGACGGCATTACCCGTCCAGGTTCAATGGGTCTGATCTCAGCCTGAAACGACACGTTGCCGTGTCAAATCAAGCACCCCTAAAAGCCTTGTTGATATATGTTGGGGACAAAATTAAACAAAAACAATGATTTGGCAAAAGATTTAATAAAAAAACAGCCGGAGTATCACTCCGACTGTCATTATATTGAAGTTCATGATGTTAATCACTGATTTTTCACGCGTCATCCTCCTCGCCTGAAAGAATGCCAAGGAGCCGTGAGCGTGATTTGACCGATATCTCGGTAGGCGTGTAATCAATATAGCCATCTTCTTTAAGACGGTCAAGAGCGGCGATAAGCGATGAACGCTGCACCCCGAAGAGTGAATATAAATCGCGTTGGCGACATTGCATGACGATATCGACACCGTCGCGCTGGGTGAGCGCCGCAATCCAATAAGCGATACGTTCTTCCAGACTACCGTTTGTCAGGGCAAGAATACCCTCGACCGACCGCTGGGTTGTCGATGATAACATATTGAGATAATTGAACATAAAAATCTCGTCAGATGTAAGCATCGTCAGATAATCGGTTTTGGCAATCTGTAATATGCCGGTTGCACCGACAGCCACAACATCGGATGGATTGTAGGGCGAACGTCCGAAAAGAAATTCGGGAGCGATTACCGACGGGGCATTCAGTGTCTGAAGCACCCTGAAGCGGCGGTCGCCGTTGGTAATAGTAGAGCGGACCGCACCTGACAATACGAATTTAATATGAGTGCAAGGTTCACCGGCTTTGGCAATCTGTTCACCGTCAAGATATTTTAGAAAATGGAATTTAGTTTTCCCGACAATTTCAAGAATGCGAGCCCGACTCACACCGTTGAGCAGTGGAAGACTCATCAATATTTCATACATGCTGTCCATATAATCGTTTCAATTCAAAGTAGTTGTAGTAGTATAATAGCTGACCGGACCCGATTGTCACGTCAGTATCTATATAACGTTTTTAAGGCATAAAAAGTTAACTGAATTTAGTTAAATTTCGCCTTTCTTTGCCTTGAAATAGAGTTGTATAGAATTTATCGTGTTTTGCCACACGATATATGCGGCCGGTCCTATCGATGTAATGGGGTGGAAGAATGTCAATGCTATCCAAATGGCAAGTACCGTATTTTTTTGTCCCAGACCTTGAGCACCGGCAATTTTGTCGCCAAATCGACGTCCGACTACTCGTCCGATAGCAAACTGGGCACAACAGACAACAAGTGCTACAGCGGCAATGATGACCATAACCGTCACGTTTTCATGATGTTGAATGATATAACTTACCGAGTTACCGACAACGATGAAGAGTGATACTGCCCAGATGTAGAACGACAGGCTCTGACGACGTGCTATCTCGGCATGAACACGTGGAACAGTGCGCATCATTATGAGAGCCAGAACCAAAGGTGCAAGTATGAGTGGAACGACTTTATATGAGATATTGAGCGATGTGGCTGCAAATCCCATCTCACTATGGCTTCCCATCAAGGTGAACAGAATCGGAGCAAGAATAGCACACGCAAAATTACTCAGAATTGAAAAAGTGGCGAGTCTCGGCACACTTCCGCCGAGCATGCCGGTGATAACAGGGGCGGCAGTAGCTGTCGGACAAAATACACAAATAAAACCGCCGATAGCGATATCCTTGTCAAAGGGTACCAGGGCTGCAAATACAAGCAGCGATCCTAAAACCTGCACCGACAGCAGTGACCATGATAGACCCGTTACTCTGAATTCACTCGGTTTAACCTTGCAAAAGGTTATGAGCAGCATGACAAAAATGAGATATGGGGCGATGGGCTGGAGGTAATGGATATAGCTGTGAAACAAGATGCCGCCGACCATTGAAATGGGCAACATCCACGGTTTTAATCTGTTGCGCAGATTACTTGCACTTAAACTCATATCTTAAATTAATTGATTTACTTAGTTTGGTTCTACAAAATTACGTCATATATATTATATAAGAGAATATTGAAGGTTAATTTTCTTAACCCGAGGGGAATCATAGAATATTTCCAATATAAACAAGTTGAACAAATATTAAATATAAGTTGTTTTCTTGACAGATACAGAAAAATGATGTGATTAACTAAAATATTCCAAGTATGAAAATCAAGAAATTTTTAATGACTCTGGCCATTCCGGTGATTGCCATGACCTTTGCTTCGTGTAGCGATGACGACGATACTCCCGATGTCAATAATGTGCCGACTAAGTTTACCGAATCGTTCAATAAACTTTATCCCGAAGTAAAGACAGCAAAATGGGAGACAAAAGGTCAATATCGTGTTGCCGAATTCAAGCAGAACAACAATATGATTGAGACCGAGGTTTGGTTTGACAGCAAGGCCGACCGAGTGATGGTACATAATGACTATGGCGAGAATCTTTTCCTCATTCCTACAGTTATCAATGATGCTATTGTTGACTCACAGTATGGCACGATGCCGTGGTCGGTAGATGATATTGATGAATATGTAATGACCGGTTCATCATTCTTTGTAATCGAAGCCGAGGCCGCCGGTCAACCCGATACTTATGTATTTATAAATGATGCCGGTCAGGTAGTGAAGGAAGTTACCGGTAATATTCCCGATATAACTCCGGGCTATCAGCTTTAAATTTAAAATTAAGATAAAACCGATTTGGGCGGCGATGTCAAAAATGGCATACCGCCTTTTTTGACTATGAACACACATTATCTTTTTATATGAGTTATAACCAATCACCTAACCGCATAAATGGTCTTTCAATGAACAGAATGTTCAGATAGTTTACTGAAATACACTTTTTAATGAGTGTCTTTGTTTTGTAGGCTTATTTCTATTTCAAAAACTTCCTGTCAATGTCACCACTTTCCAGAATACTCATCTGGTGGATGGCTATCTCATTGAGTTTTATGAGTCTTTCGGGCTGTGGAATTCCCTGTTCTATAAAGACAGCATTAAGATTCTCCATGTTTGAAAGACATATCAGCTCATTAATTGAGGCGTAATCGCGGATGTTCCCTTTAAGTTCAGGGTTGGAATCACGCCATTGCTGGGCGGTTATGCCAAACATGGCTACATTCAGCACGTCAGCTTCATTGGCATAGATAATGCTGGACTGAGTCGTCGTAATCTCAGCCGGAATAAGGTTATGTTTGATAGCGTCTGTGTGAATACGGTAGTTGATTTTTGACAGCTCACGTTTGGCCGACCAACCGAGCTGTTTCTGCTCCTCCTCTTTGAGCCGTTGAAACTCCCTGACAATATAAACTTTAAATTCAGGACTTATCCACATAGCAAATTCAAAGGCGATGTCTTTGTGGGCATATGTACCGCCATAGCGTCCAGCCTTTGCTTGAAGAGAGATAGCATTTGTTTTTGCTACAAATTCCTTGACACTGATTTTAAAGCTGTTTAAACCTGCTTGGTTTTTAATTATGGCGAATTCGCCATAATTAAAATGGGGATTATACACCTTCTCCTATATTCCTATGAACTCAAGAGTGTTCCTATTGCGTAACCAGTCAGTGATAAAGAAATCACCATCTTTAGCACGCAGCATATCTGTGAGACATATATATTCCTCACCATTAACTTTGACAATATTAACTTCAGTGTCTTTAACAGTTATCTTAACCATACATTATGATATTTCAAAGTTGTTTTCGTGTTTAGGAAGTTAGAAAATCTTTTCTCATAGAGTGCTTTTATGCCGGGTCAACATCAAAATAAATTATGGACCGTTTCACATCGGGATAGGTAGCCACAAGCGAGTTGATGTTTTCGCGAAGCAATGCCTTGACTTTTACCATAGAAGCATTTATCTCGACTTTGAGCATAATACGTCTGATATACAGCGACTGTACACGTGCCACCGGTGGTTCGTCAGGCCCGTTGACCCGGTTGCCGAGAAGCTCCCGCAGGCGGTCAGCGAGAATCCGGGCGACAAACTCGGTTGCTTTAAAATCACGGTTTTTAATGTAGATATTGATGATACGGGTAAATGGCGGGTAGAAAAAGCGGGCACGTTCCTCTATTTCAGTATCATAGAAAGCACGATAATCGTGGCGGCTTATAAATTTAAGCAACGGATGGTCGGGCTGATATGTTTGAATGACTACCTCACCTTTGACATCGCCACGTCGGCCGGCACGACCGGCAACCTGCTCAAGCATGTTAAATGCTCGTTCAGAAGCACGGAAATCGGGCAAATTAATCTGAGTGTCGGCATTCATCACCGCCACCACGCTGACATTATCAAAATCGAGTCCTTTGGTAACCATCTGGGTCCCGACAAGAATATCGGCTTTGCCTTGAGAAAAGTCATTGATTATGCGCTGATGTCCGTCTTTATTTCGGGTGGTATCAAGGTCCATGCGCAACACACGTGCGTTGTCAAAAATCTCGTTTACCGAGCTCTCGATGCGTTCGGTTCCATAACCGTAAATCTCGATGCGAGCCTCACCACATTGAGGGCAGACGGTCGGAATCTGACGTGTAGCGCCACAGTAATGGCAGACGAGTTGACCGGTAGAACGGTGGACTGTCATCGACACATCACAAAAATCACACTTTGGAATCCATGCACAGGCTGTGCATCGGGCAATCGGGGCAAATCCGCGTCTATTTTGAAAAAGGATTGCCTGATGTCCCTCCGATATAGCATGATTGACTTTTCGGATGGTCGATAAAGCCATAGGCCCCCTCATCTCGTTTTCGCGGCGGGCGGCAGTGAGATCGGCGATTGAGATGTCGGGCAATACCGACGCGCCAAAACGCTCGGTAAGAGAGACAAGGCCAAATTTTCCGTTCAACGCTTTGTAATAACTCTCGATTGAAGGTGTCGCGCTACCGAGCAAGGTTTTTGCACCGTGCATCGAGGCAAGGACTATAGCCGCGTCGCGAGCATTATATCGCGGAGCTGGGTCGACTTGTTTGTAGGCCGGTTCGTGTTCCTCGTCAACTATTACAAGTCCCAGACGCCGGAAGGGAAGGAATACTGCCGAACGAGCTCCGATAACAACACACGGATCCTGATTGTCGAGCATACTACGCCATACATCGACACGCTCGCTGTCGGTAAATTTTGAGTGATATATCAATACTTTCTTACCAAATACATCCTGAAGACGGGAGGTGAGTTGAGTTGTAAGAGCTATCTCGGGGACCAGAAAAAAGGCTCGATTTCCGCTACGGAGCACATAATCAATCAAATGGATATATATTTCGGTTTTACCACTCGAAGTAACTCCATGCAACAG
>JAIDNJ010000210.1 GCA_029063895.1 Muribaculaceae bacterium
GTACAATAATAGTACCTACCGATTTCTCGGAACACTCGCTTGAGGCTGCTAAAGCAGCTTTTAATGTAGCCCGGCGCCACAATTGCGAAATTTTATTTTTACACGCTTATATCGACCCCACTGTCGCCCGCAATATACAGTTGAGCGACGTTTACTCGTTTGAGACTCGATCTGAAGCCGAAGAATCAAAGATACTTGCTCAAAATGAGGAAAAAGCAATGGCCCGATTCCTCGACCAAATCAAGGTGAGAATCAAAAACGGTGAACTGCCTGCTGTAAAATTTAAATCGATAGTAACCGAAGGAGTACCCGAAGAAGTCATCATAAGCTATGCAAAAGACCACAACCCATACATGATTGTGATGGGTACACGTGATGCGGGCCGAAAAGAAAGAGAACTCATAGGTAGCGTCACGGCAGAAGTGCTTGATTCGTGCCGTAACGTTACGATTTCAATACCCTCCAATTGTCAGGCCAAGAATATCGAACACGTAACCGATCTCATTTTCTTTGCCAACCTTGATCAGAACGATATTCTTGCGATAGACACTCTCCTGCGCTATCTTCCCGATTTAAATGCCACGATCAACATCATGCATGTCCCCACCAAGCGTGACATCATGCTTAACACCGACCGCTCGCTGTCAAATCTGGTAGAATATTGCCGCACAAATTACCCTACCCTCAAATTTAAGAAAATTAAGTTTGACCCTGTTCTTGTTGATAGTCAAATTACCTCGACAGGCTCTCAACTGTTTGTAGTTGCAAACCGCAAGCGCAACATGTTTGCCCGCATATACAATCCATCACTCCCCCACCGACTGCTTTTCCGCATTGACATCCCTATGATGGTGATTCCGGTCTAATCAGATTGACACGCATACTCGATTTAACATATTTTGACTGTAAGTTGTCGGGAGACAATAATAAAATATTTGGCTAAATCAATAAAAATGCCTACCTTTGCAGTCGTTTTTACAACCAATTAACATAATAAATAAAACATGAAGTACGAAACCGTTTTCATTTTAACTCCCGTTTTGTCTGATGCTCAGATGAAGGAAGCGGTAGAAAAGTTCACTAAAGTGCTCACCGACAATGGTGCAACCATCGTGAACGAAGAACTCTGGGGCCTGCGCAAGCTCGCTTATCCCATCCAGAAAAAATCTACCGGATTTTACACACTCGTTGAGTTTGACGCTGATCCCACCATCGTTAAAAAACTCGAAACATCTTTTCGTCGTGACGAACGCGTTCTTCGCTTCTTGACATTCCGTCTTGACAAGTACGCTGCCGAATATGCCGAAAAACGTCGCAGCCTCAAAAAAGGCGAAGCCACTACAACTACTAACGAAGCAACAAAGGAGGACTAAACCATGGCACAAGCTCAATCAGAAATCCGCTATCTCACTCCCCTCTCGGTTGATGTGAAAAAGAAAAAATACTGCCGTTTCAAACGCAGCGGTATCAAATATATCGACTACAAGGATCCCGAATTCCTTAAAAAATTCCTTAACGAACAGGGCAAGATCCTTCCCCGCCGCATCACTGGCACCTCTCTCAAATTTCAGCGTCGCGTGGCTCAGGCTGTTAAACGTGCCCGCCACCTCGCTCTCCTGCCCTACGTTACCGACTTGATGAAATAACCCCTTAAAGCACTGAGTATATTATATGAAAATCATTCTTAAAGAAGACGTCCGCAACCTTGGATACAAGGATGACGTTGTTGAAGTTAAGGACGGTTATGGCCGCAACTACCTGATTCCCACCGGTAAAGCAGTTATCGCATCACCCTCTGCTCTTAAGGTTCTCGCTGAAAACCAGCGCCAGCGCGCCCACAAGCTTGCCAAAATCAAAGCCGATGCTGAAGCACTTGCACAGTCACTTCAGGATGTTAAACTTACTATCGGCGCCAAAACAAGCTCTACCGGCACTGTATTTGGTTCGGTTAACGCCATCCAGATTGCTGAAGCTCTTGAAAAACTCGGCTTCAACATTGACCGCAAAATCATTGACATCAAAAATCCCGTCAAAGAAGTTGGCGAATATCACGCCAATATCCGTCTCCACAAAGACGTTACTGTCGAGATTCCTTTTGAAGTTGTTGCTGAATAATCAGCAAAACAATAAAACCTTTAACGGGTTGTCTGCATTTGCAAGGCAACCCGTTTTTTATGTCAGACATTTATGTAACTCATTCTTGCTTTGTTGCCTTTATTTTATTAACTTTGCAAATAGCAATTAACATCATCAAGATTTAACTTATGGCAAAAATTGGCGACATAGTTCGTTTTTTAAATAGTACAGGTGGAGGACGCATTGCCTCCATTACAGGTAATATAGCTCACGTAGTGGATGAAGACGGGTTTGAAACACCGGTTCTTTTGCGTGAGATTGTTGTAGTTGGCACAGCTGAAAGCCAGACACCGGCTAAGCCGACATTCTATGGCCCTTCATCTAAAGAAGTAAAACAACCCGACACACAAGCACGTACCGACAAACCGACAGTTGCGGCACCCAAAATCGAAGAAGACATACCGGTTGAGGAAACTCCCGAGGGAGAGAAACTGAATGTTGTACTTGCCTTTGAGCCTGAAAATCTCAAAGAGCTCACGACCACGACAATCGATACATATCTGGTCAATGACTCAAACTACTATCTTTTTTTCACCTACATGACCCGCTCAGACGATGATAGTAAATGGGTGACACGATATGCCGGCACTGTAGAGCCTAACATACAGCTGTATCTCGGAGAGCTGTCGCGAGAGAGTATCAACGAAATAGGCCACGTGGCGTTCCAGTACATCGCGTTTAAGAATGACCGTAAGTTTGACCTCAAGCGTCCCGCATTTGTTGATATAAAATTTGATAACACCAAATTTTTCAAATTACATTGTTACCGTTCAAATCCATATTTTGACAAAGAAGTTATCGCCCTTGAAATTGTTAAAAATGACCGTCCGGCTGTTAACGAGCATGTCCAGGATGCCAATCGTCTGGAAAAAGAGCTTAATAATAAAATCAGAGCCGACCGCACAGTCAGGAAACGTGTTGTCAAGCACTCGGAAAAAAGAAATAATGACATCATCGAGGTCGACCTGCACATTTCCGAGCTCGTTGACACAACCCGAGGTCTGTCAAACGCCGATATGCTCAATCTTCAAGTCGATGAATTTCGCCGCGTGATGGATTCAAACCTTAAAAATCATGGTCAGAAAATTGTATTTATCCACGGTAAAGGTGAAGGCGTGTTGAGACAGGCACTAATGAAAGAGCTCAATTACCGCTACAAAGGCCATCAGGTTCAGGACGCTTCGTTCCGTGAATATGGCTATGGAGCAACCCAAGTTACAATCAGATGATAATCTGTTTTTCAGGAACCGGCAACAGTCTTGCGGTCGCCATGGAAGTGAAGAAACACCTTGTCGGCCATTCATTACTGCGTCTTGACCACATCAATGCCGCCATGATGCCGGCCCGACCTATTGATGACAATGAGATCATATGGGTTTTTCCAACTTATTCGTGGGGAATGCCTCCGGTAATTAAACAGGCTATTGAGGTTTTCAAGGGTAACCCCGACGCCGTTCATCACATGATAACAACATGTGGCGATGATGTCGGAAATTGTGCGTCACAATGGCGTAAAACCATAAAACGATACGGATATAAACCTTTCGGAGCCTTTTCGGTCCAGATGCCAAACACATATGTCAACATGAAAGGATTTGACGTTGATTCGACCGAAATCGAGAAAAAGAAAATCGACTCGATGCCCGGGCGTGTCAAACAAATATGTGATATCATCAAATCGGGAAAGTCTCACAAAATAAATGACGTTGTCAAGGGTTCCTGGCCATGGGTCAAAACCGCGCTGATATATCCGTGGTTCATGAGATATGAAATGAACCCGGCCAACTTCAGGGTTGATAAATCGCGCTGTACATCATGTGGCTTGTGCAGCGAAAGGTGTCCCCTCGACAATATTATACTCAGTGACACCTATCCACGGTGGGACAATAATTGTACAATGTGTTTGAGATGTTATCACCACTGCCCGACAAAGGCTATCGGTTATCTTGATAAGACAAAAGAAAAGGGTCAATACACAAGATATCGTAATTTAGTTAAAGATTAATCGATATGATTCTTATAGTAGATGACGACAAGACTATCTGCATGTCGCTGGGACTGTTGTTAAAGCGGTCGGGCTACACGACAGTAACGGCCAATGGAGCTGAAGAAGCGTTGAAAATTGTACGTTCCACTCCATTGCAGCTCATAGTTCTCGATATGAATTACTCTCTTGATATATCGGGCAATGACGGGCTTGAGCTTTTGCAAAAATGTAAGATTCTACAACCCGATACACCAGTCATCCTTATAACAGCCTGGGCCAATGTCCCTCTTGCCGTCGAGGGAATGAAGCTCGGAGCCTTTGATTTTGTATCAAAACCGATTGAAAGCAATTCGTTTCTCCGACGTGTCGAAACCGCAATCGCCATGACCGAGCCGATATTGCGGGATGAAGCTACTGAAAAATTTAACCGATCAGAAATTATAGGAGAAAATCCCCAACTCAAATCCATACTTGCAACAGCAGCCAAAGTCGCGCCTACCGATGCATCGGTATTGATTCTTGGTGAAAACGGAACCGGTAAAGAGTTGATTGCACGAGCTATCCACAATGCAAGCCGGCGTGCCCACAATCCTTTTGTGATGGTAAATCTCGGAGGAATATCTCAGTCGTTATTTGAGAGTGAGATGTTCGGACATATAAAAGGTGCGTTTACAGGAGCTATTTCGGACCGTAAAGGTAGATTTGAAATGGCCGACAAAGGCACAATTTTTCTTGACGAGATAGGAGACCTTGACCTAAGCTGTCAGGTCAAAATGTTGCGTGTGCTTCAACAACATACGTTTGAACCTCTTGGTGACAGCACGACACATCATGTCGATTTTCGTGTCATCAGTGCAACAAACGCCAATTTGAGTAAAATGGTAGCCGACCATACTTTCAGAGAAGATTTGTTTTATCGAATC
Organism: Muribaculaceae bacterium; assembly: GCA_029063895.1. Taxonomy (GTDB): domain Bacteria; phylum Bacteroidota; class Bacteroidia; order Bacteroidales; family Muribaculaceae; genus CAJUPY01. The sequence continues at coordinate 5,047 of JAIDNJ010000210.1, forward strand.
AACCTGATCACTCTAAATTTACCGCCACTGCGAGAACGCCGCGACGATATTCCGTTGCTCGTAAAACATTTTGTTGCTCAGGCTGCCCATAAAAGAGGAATTGCAACACCCGAAATTTCATCGGAGGCAATGGCTTACCTGAGCCAACTGCCCTATCCCGGAAACATCAGGGAACTAAAAAATATTATTGACGGAAGTATGCTTGTCTTTAACGGTCAATATCTTCAGGCCGATGATTTCAAGAGTTTTGTAATCAACCATAAATCTCAGGAATCATCGACGGTTGCCCCAAGCCATCTTAACAGTGGTACTCTCGACGATATTGAAAAGGCCGCCATTGTCAATGCAATTGAAAAATATGAAGGCAACATGTCGAAAGTTGCCGGAGCATTGGGCATTACACGTCAATCGCTCTATCGCCGTATAGAAAAATTTGGAATCGAGATATGACCGGCCGAATCATCTTTATACTCCTTACTTGCTCGGTGACAGCGTGGGGGTGCTTATCTTTATTTGTCGAAGATTGGAACAGATGGTATAATGCGGCCTTTCTTGCAACAACTCTGTTTTTGATTTATTGTCTTTATCGTTCGATATCATTACCTCTTTCCAAAGTAATTGATGGTCTTGACCTGCTGAAATCGCAGGACACGGCAAACCGACTCCGCAAAGTTGGCCAACACGATGCTGATTCTATTGTTTCGCTTTTCAACTCGCTTATGGATTCGCTAAGACGTGAAAAGCTTAAAGTACAAGAACAGGACCACCTCATTGACATGCTCATCCATACATCGTCAATCGGGGTTGCCATCTTTGACTATGACAGGCATATTTCCCTGACCAACGACAAAATGGCCGAACTGCTCGGAGCTGACAACGCTGACTCACTCATTGGAAAGACACTTGACCAATTCCCGTCAACACTTGCCTCGCGGCTTCACGAGTTGACCCCAGGTATGTCAAAGATAATGAGAATAGACGGAACCTCCATTTTCAAATGCTCGTGCAGCAGCTTTTTGAGAAACGGATTTCCCATATGGTTTATCATTGTTGAAATGCTTACCGATGAAATAATCAGAACCGAAAAATCGGCCTATGGACGTGTAATCAGAACAATGGCCCATGAGGTTAATAACACGATAAGCGGACTTGTAACACTTCTCGACATAATAAATGCTGTCCATCCAAACGACAGCGAAATAAACGAAGTCTCGGAAAGCGCTATACAACGATGTGGATCGCTTACCGAATTTGTAAAATCATATTCTGATGTAATGAAGATTCCATTGCCGGTGAAGGTTCCTACTGACATTAACGATATGATAACTTCGATGATACCTTTTCTCGAGTCAATTGTCCGAGGCCGGGGAATCATCCATATTGAATTAGCGACACAACCGGTAACAGCTTGTATTGACAAAGTTTTGATTGAGCAGGTAATCGTGAATATTGTGAAAAATTCGGCTGAAAGTATTGAGTCATTGAATGATAGCAAAACAAATGGTATCATAACAATTACTACAATCAATCACCCTACACGCATAATAATAACCGACAACGGGCACGGAATTCCGCAGTCGGTTGCCGACAACATATTCACTCCGTTTTTTACAACAAAGCGTAATGGACACGGTCTTGGGCTTATGTTCGTAAACGAGACATTACGTAATCACAATTGTGATTTTAAACTGTTGACATCAGCGTCAACCGGTATTACATCTTTTTCAATTACATTTCCCGATCAAAACTGTTGAATCCAATGCTGTTTATCCATACATCTGACTGGCACATAGGGCAGTCATTCTATAATTACAGCCGCGATGACGAACACCGGTATTTTGCCAAACATCTGAGGGAGATTATTATTTCTCATAAGCCGGATGCACTCATAGTCTCAGGCGACATTTTTGACGTGTCGGTACCGACGGTCCAGGCCCAAAGGTTACTTGTCGAAATAATATCGTCCATTCACGATGCCTGTCCACAAATGAAAATAATCATTATAGCCGGTAATCATGACAGTGCTTCACGTCTCGATATTCATGCCCCTATATGGCATCATCTCAATGTAGAGATTATTGGAACGGTAAACACCGATAATCCGGCTGATAATATAATAAAAGTTACATCGGCCGACGGTAAACATGTGGGTAACATTGTCGCTGTTCCATATATTGCCGAGTATAATTACCGTCGGATTGGGCTGACAGTATGTGCCGATGAAGATTCACCGGAAAAGATGATTGGCCAATTTTATCAAAAGTTAACCGATATTGCAGCTGAAGATAATTTACCTGTTGTTATTGCTGCTCATCTGGCAGTAAACGGCTGTGACTCATGTGGTCATGACGAGTCAAAACTAAGCTATCATCCTTTGTCAATGATTGGAGACGGGTATGATTATCTTGCACTCGGCCACATACATCACCCGGCAACACTAAAAAGCGGTAACATGACTGCACGCTACTGCGGCACACCGTTTTCCCTATCGTTTGATGAAGATTTCATTCACTCGGTTTCTGTTGTATCAATAGATAGTCACGGCTCATCGCCCGACATAACAGAAATCACAATACCATCTCTCAAAAAAACGATCACCGTACCCGAAAATCCGGTCGATGAACAGGAAACATTGAAACTTGTCAACGACCTCCCAAAATCCAATGGAGACTACATACGTGTCAATATTCTGTCAGACAAACCGGTCAATATTGCTTTACGACACAAAATCGAAGAGATTCTTGTAGACAAAGGATATAGGTTTTGCCTTGTTCAAGCTATCTCAAAGTCAGTTGTAAAAAGAAGCGAAGCAAAAGTAGAGACGGTCAATACAGAAACACTCCGAAACACTGACCCGATCGAAATAGCCCGCAGTTATTATTCATCCCGATATAACGGACAATCGCTCCCCGATTACATAGAAGATTGCTTGAAAGAGGCAATAGTTCGTGCCGATAAAGAATTAAGGGAAGATTCTCTTTAAATAGAATATTCCCACTGACAAAACTATCGACTCGGCTGCCTTATTGTTTGGAATAAAAATCTTAACTTTGCAAATAATTTAACGAAATAAATTTATGTTATGACTGATTTATTGATAAGTCTTTCTATATCTGACTATTTCAGTGCGGCATTTCTCTTCCAGTGGTTTGTCGACAATGCCAGCTATTGGTTTGTATTTCTGTTTATGGTCATTGAAAGCTCATTTCTGCCCTTCCCCTCGGAAGTTGTAGTGCCACCGGCAGCCTATCTCGCGGT
>JAIDNJ010000211.1 GCA_029063895.1 Muribaculaceae bacterium
CAACACTACAAACTATCACAAACTCTTAAAAATAAAATAAAAATGAACAAAAATCAGTTAGCCCAGGAATTGGCCGTATCTGAAAAGATACACTTGTCGACAGCTTTCAAAGCAATTGACGGTGTCTTACGCATCATCAAACATACCCTTGCCAAAGGCGAGGATGTCGCCCTCCGTGGATTCGGCACTCTCTCACCAGTTCAACGTGAAGAGCGTCCCGGTATCAATTTCACTACCAAAGAACCTATCGTTTTACCCGCTCAACGCTCGGTAAGATTCAAAATCAGTCAGGAACTTAAAAATATAATGAACCATGGCAATGTGGATTGAAGTCCGTGTCCGTTACGGCAAGATGCAAGAAAACGGAACTATCAAAAACGTGTGTGAACCCTATCTCGTTGATGCTCTCTCATGCACCGAAGCCGAGGCGCGTGTAACCACCGAGCTCACGCCCTATATTGGCGGCGATTTTAACGTCTCCAATGTCGGCAAGACAAAAATATCCGAAATCTTCTGGGATGCTACCGGTGACCGATGGTATAAAGTTAAAGTCAACTTCATCACTCTCGATGAGAAAACAGCATCCGAGAAACGCAGTGCTTCATACATTCTCGTTCAGGCCTCATCATTCCGTCAGGCTTATGACAACTTTGAGGAAGGCATGCGTAACACTATGGCTGATTATGAGATTGAATCAATAAGCGAGACCAAAATTATGGATGTCTACCCTGTTGAGCTTACGTTTCAGCAAGAAACCGATAAAACTCTGAACTCTCCCAAGGTTAAGCATCATGTCAAAAAGTTTGTTGATGCCTGCGCCGAGGGCGGCGTTGAAAGCGTGACAATGACGGCTTTTGACGGCAACGCGGTTCAGACTGCCACAATCAATATTTCTAACAAGCCAAAACCACATGATAATGGCTAAACGTAAGCCTGATAAAATCGCTTTACCTGCACGATTAGGATATGACGTAAGCAAGAGTGCCGCCATTGCTCCACCAAAGCGAAAAAACAAATACGGGGCGCGCCGTGTCGGCACTCATTCTTCTACTAAAGAACATCATCGCGCTGCCGAGCTAAAACTGTTAGAAAGCGCCGGTGTCATTTCCAACCTACGCGAGCAGGTACCCTTTGAACTCATTCCGGCCCAATATGGCACATGTGGTCTTGACCTCAAAGGCAAGCCGGTTCGGGTATGTTTGGAGAGATCATGCAAGTATATCGCCGACTTTGTCTACACCGACAATCAATCAGGCAATACCGTTGTCGAGGATACTAAAGGTGTCCGCACCAAAGAATATATCATTAAAAAGAAGCTGATGCTATACCTCCACGGTATCCGCATCAAAGAAGTTTAACCCCATGGACGATTAGCGCGTGGGTCGGCAAGGCAGTGAGTCCTTGCCGGGGCGCGCCGATGTCCGGCTTAAATCGAGTTAAGAAAATGGAAAGAGACTCATTTGTATTCTATCGCAGCTTCTATGATGCGGTTAAGGATTTACCCAACGACATTAAACTTGAGGTTTTGACGGCCATCATTGAGTATGCTCTTTTTGATAAGGACCCCGACAACCTCAAACCTATCGCTAAAGGCATGTTCGTTTTGGTAAAACCAAATCTCGACGTCAATAAAAAACGGTACGAAAACGGAACCAAAGGCGGCCGCCGCAGCAAAAGCGCCGGAGCTCCCGTTAAAAAGGTTGCGACACCATCCCCGGTAATGTCCGATGCATTTGCCGACGAAGTCAGTCAACTCAAGAACGACACCTCGTGGTGTGAGGCAACCTGCATGCAATACCACATTGATACATCCACGCTTCATTCGCGCCTTGACGCCTTTGTCGTTCACTGCAAGGTTGAGCGTCCCGACAATCCACATGCTACAATTGCCGAAGCTCGTCGCCATTTTTGTGCCTGGATGAGAAAAGTATATCCCGTCAAAATTGATAGCCCGACTCCCTCGACCACCGATTACTCATTTAAAGGTGGCTTTGGCGGTCAAGACACTTAGTAACTATGCTCTCCACCTATCCTCAAACACTCATCGATCACCTCGCTGAGTTCAACCAAAAGCCCACCGGCAACCTTGACTGGGACCGCTCCGTGTTGGAAACCATGCGTCGTGCCGCTTCTCGCAAAGCCGCCATTGCTGCTACCGAGATTGCCAACGTCATTCGTCAAGCCGATAAAGACCGTCAGAAAGCGGCTCGCGCTTTCCCCGATATGTCCGACCCCGCGATTTACGAAATGCACTCAAAGCTGTTTATCCATATCGCTAATGAAATTGTTATAGCCCCTCAACATCGCCGGTTCGTTGTCGATGATGATAACAAGGAAATCCTACGGTTTCTATTACTCTACTTCAACAACAGTCCGTTGGCCGAGGACGTTTTCCCCGGTCGAGGTTACAAACTCCACAAAAACATCATGCTTCAGGGAGGTCCCGGTGTTGGCAAAACAATGATTATGCAATGCTTTTCCGAGTATCTCCGTCGCATCAACTCACCGCGGTTCTTCCACAACCTGTCAGTAACCCAGATGGTAAACTATTACACCATTCATAACAACTTTGACCGCTACACTTTTTTTGAGGAAAACAGTCCCGGGTTCCTGCCGAGACCCGAAAATGTCTGCCTCAACGATGTAGGATTAAATGACAATAAAGTCTTCTACGGCATGAACACCTCTGTTCTAACCGACGACTTCCTTCTCGCCCGTAACGACATCTGGGCAGCTTATGGCAAGTTTGCCCATGTCACAACCAATCTCAATGAAGAAGCCCTCCGCGTGAGATTCAACCAAGGTGACGCATACGGACGACTCGTCGACCGATTCAAAACCTACAATGTCATACCCATCTCAGGCTCCAGCCGGCGAAAAAAATCACGATAACTAAACACCTCTACAATATGTCACGGGCTGTCAAGGCCCGTTTGGACTAT
>JAIDNJ010000212.1:0-6083 GCA_029063895.1 Muribaculaceae bacterium
GTTATACTATTATTAAAAAAACCTTGTTAGATTGAAACAATGTTAAATATTTCAATTTTCCACCACTAAGGTACAAAATAAAATTCAATCATGACAAAAAATTTATCATTCTTTCTTATATTTGCAGTGAAAATGCCGAATAAACGATGAAAACGCTTCTTTTGACACTCGGATTAGTGCTTTTGGCGGTCCTGCTTTTGGGTTGCCGGGTGCTTTTTGTAAAAGGTGGAAAATTTCCGTCGGGACACGTCCACGACATCCCGGCTTTAAAGAAGCGCAACATCACTTGCGGCACTAAAGAATAACAAAACAATCATTATAATAAACATTCCAAATTAACGAAATGAAGAAAATGAAACTCGCCGGTGCGTCTCTTATGGCTTTTGCTGCCGTAATGATGTCGTCATGCGGCAATCAGGCCGCAAATCAGGCTGCCGCTCCGGCCGCCGACCAGCAGCCCACCGCCTTGAACATCCGCTACATTGACCTTGATTCAATCACTGCAAACTACAACCTTGTAAAAGATTATAATGAGGTTAACATCAAGACAATGAGCCGGCTTGACAATGCTCAGCGTGCAAAACAGGCCGAACTCCAGAAACGCGCCAACGAAATCCAGAACAAGCTCAAAAATAATGGCTACATTTCAGAAGCGACCTACAACGCCGACATGCAAAAATTCCAGCAGCAGCAGCGCGACGCCGAAATTTATCTCGGCAATCTCCAGCAGCAGGCCCAGCAGGAAGCTCTCGACCAGAGCCAGGCTCTCAATGACTCGCTCAACAACTACATCGAGGTTTACATGAAGTCTCACAACTATGACGCTATCCTCCTTCGCGCCGCCGGTGTTTACTTCAACCCCGCCCTCGATATCACCAAAGAAATTGTAGACGGTCTCAACCAGCGCTATATCAGAGCCGAGGACCGCAAGTAACCCTCTCTTTCCATTCATTATGCTCTAAGAGAGGAAACTCCCCTCTTTCAATTTTCAATTACGATGCTTTACATGATGGTGAGCCAAAATTGGCTCACCATCATTTTATTAATAGCCTAACTTACTGAATTAAGTGAATTTATATTAAAGCGCAAGATTCGGTTATAAACTTTAAAATATTAGTATTCAAGCATTTAACCTATATATTTATCAAAAAGAATAAAGTTTAGTATTTTTTTGCACAAAAAAATCATGGTTATATGGCTAATTATTTGTAACTTTGGCAAATATTATAGCGAACCCATGGAACAATCACTTATCATAATCAAGCCTTCGGGTGTCGAGCGTGGACTTATAGGACCGATTATCGGGCGCTTTCAACAGAAAGGACTCGTCATTGCCGGTCTTAAAATGATGATGCTCAACGAAGATTTACTTCGTCAGCATTATGCCCACCTCGTCGATAAACCGTTTTTCGCTTCACTGATTAAATCAATGACTGCATGCCCGGTTATTGTGATGTGTCTCAGGGGCAAGGATGCAATCGCAGTTATAAGGTCGCTTGTTGGCCCTACAAACTGCCGGAATGCTGCTCCGGGAACCATTCGCGGTGACTACGGTATGAGCTCGCAGGAAAACATTATCCATGCAAGTGATTCGCCCGAAAACGGAATTATAGAAACCAACCGCTTCTTTAGTCCCGAAGAAATCTTTGATTATATTCCCGCTAATATATCTTACATATATTCTCCCGACGAAAGAGATTGATTCCTCTCCAAAAAATCAAGATAATGAAACTGACAACACATTTCAAAAACGCAATCATTTTACTGACACTCGGAACCGCAGCAACAACAGTCAATGCACAGACCTACCGTCTGCCCGGTGCTCACAAGGCCGAACACCGCGATCTCATCGCCGGCCAGGAAAACATAAACAACCAGATTAAGGTTGAAAATACCCAGCAGTTCCTCGACAACCTGTTTAAGGAAGAAGAAGAACCTGAAATGGACATCTACACCGAGGGCTGGGACAGCAAGCTTGTAAACCCGTATGCCAACTCGGTAATTCCCAATTCAAAAGTCATTGATGTCTCCAACTTCTCAATGCCTCATGCCGGTTATGTGACTTCACCCTATGGCTATCGTCGCCGCTTCCGCCGCATGCACAAAGGTGTCGATCTCAAAGTACATATCGGTGATACAATTCGCGCTGCATTTGACGGCAAGGTACGTCTTACCAACTTTGAGCGTCGCGGTTATGGAAACTATGTTATCCTTCGTCACACCAATGACCTCGAAACAGTATATGGTCACCTATCAAAATTTCTTGTCGAACCCGACCAGTATGTAAAAGCTGGAGATCCCATTGCCCTCGGCGGTAATACCGGACGTTCAACCGGCCCCCACCTCCACTTTGAAACACGATTCATGGGCTACGCAATCAACCCCGCTGCAATATTTGACTTTGCCAACCAAACTGTCCATACCGACACTTATACCTTTGACAAAACAACCTACCAGCAGGCCCGTAATTTTGACCCCGCCGCAAACTCGGCTTATGCAAAAACTTATATTGCCGAGTATCAGAAAGCCTATCCCAACGGCAACGGATATGTTGAACCCAAATCAAAAGCATCATTGTCTCGCAGTTCTTCAACCTATACCGTCCGCAAGGGTGACAGTCTCAGCCGCATCGCATCGCGCAACGGTGTATCGGTAAAACAAATTTGCCGACTCAACGGAATCAAAACGACTTCGACATTGCGTCCGGGCCAACGTCTCAAATTGAGATAAACTACCGAATTTTCATTATCAAGATATTTGAGGATATGTCAATCACGGCATATCCTCTTTTTATGTATTTATGGTGTAATATCAATTTTATATCACTTCTGATTGAAACCAAAACAAACAAAATAAATTAAATAATAGAGCATATTGATAAATAAAATTTGGGGATGTAAATAATTATTTATAATTTTGTCACAACTACAAAAATTAGAATCATTTATTAACTATAAATCTAATAGGACCATTATGTCACAACAAATAGATAGCCTCGATATTAAGCTATTACAGCTATTGTCGGGAAATGCCCGAAAACCATACCTTGAGATTGCACGTGAGACCGGAGTTTCGGGTGCGGCAATTCATCAGCGCATGAGTAAGCTACAGGCTTTAGGTATTGTCAAAGGTTCAGAAACAATAGTTGATCCTGCTGCTGTAGGCTACACGACTTGTGCCTATCTCGGTATACTCTTTAAAGATATCGAACAACTTGACAAACTTGTTGAAGGTCTCCTCAATGTACCCGAAGTCGTTGAGTGTCATCTCACAACAGGGCACTACGATATGATCATCAAGCTATATGCCAAAAACAATGAGCATCTGCTGAGCGTTATACGCGAAAAAATACATCCGCTCAATATCGGTCGCTCTGAGACCATAATCTCTTTCAAAGAGGTTTTCAAAAGACAGCTTCCAATCAAGGAAGAAATTATTGGATGATATTGTAAATATTGAAATCAGGAAGTCCCCAAAAACGATAGACATGATTAATACAATGTTGCTCAACGCAATTTCGTGGGCACGTCAGGCCGGAGAGATACAACTTGACAATTTCCGCCACCGTGATATCGGCTCTACCATAAAATCGTCACGTGCCGATATAGTTACCGAAATTGACAGCTTGTGTGAAGAACTCATAGTCCATAATATCAAGGATATATATCCAACCCACTCGATTATAGCCGAGGAATCGTGCCCCGACGCTATTGCCGACAGCGAGTATACCTGGGTGATAGATCCGCTTGACGGGACGACTAACTATCTTTCAGGACTTCCGTTTTTCAGTATCTCGATTGCGGTTTACCACCACAGTACTCCGATAATAGGAGTTGTTCACGCTCCAAAACTCGATGAAATTTTCCATGCGGTAAAAGGCGGAGGTGCGTTTCTCAACGGGCATCCCATAGCACCGTCAACAACAGCAAAACTTACCGATGCGGTTGTCGCCACCGGGTTTCCCGTCGACAAAACAACCAATCCCGACAACAATCTTGACAATGTTGCCCGTGTCATGCCCCAAGTTCGCGGTCTCAGACGACTCGGGTCGGCAGCAATAGACTTGTGTTATGTCGCAGCCGGATTTCTTGACGGCTATTGGGAGCTCAACTTGCACCAGTGGGACATTGCCGCCGGACAACTCATCTGCAATGAGGCAGGCGCGTGCGTTCAAAAATCACGTAATGATCGTGGAGAATCGATCATCGCTGCTTCAAAACCAATTTTCGAATTACTCAAATCAAATCTTAAATAACTTATCGTAACACGCCCGTTCCAAGCAGATTATTTTCTCATTATTAACCTTATCATGAAACCAACCAAAAACATTCTTCTATCTATCGCTGTTGCAGCGACATCGTTGTCGGCTTCGGCAGCAGTGGATTTTGACAAAGTATTTAATGACTCGACTCTGCGCCTCGACTATATCTATTCAGGCAAAGCCGACAAACAAAATGTATCGCTTCAGGCGATGCATGCTTCCGAGGGATGGTATGGCCGCCGTCACAATCTTGACCGTGTTCCTCTTAAGGGAAAAGGACAGATTACAATGACCGATGCCGCTACCGGTGACACAATTTATCGCACAGCTTTCTCAGATCTCTTCCTTGAATGGCTCGAAACCGACGAAGCCAAGACAACCGCACGCGCCATGCAGGCTACTCAAAATGTACCCATGCCCAAGAACGCGGCCAATGTTACCGTTACACTGTTCAACCACCGCAACGAGCCTATAACCGAGCTTACCCATCAGGTTGACCCCACCGATATTCTCATCAAGCGCCATCGACCCGATAACATCACACCTCATCGTTACATTCTGAAATCGGGCGACCCTAAAGAAAAAATTGACGTGGCTATCCTCGCCGAGGGTTATACCGAGGCTGAGATGGATACCTTCTATGTTCACGCCGCCAAGGCTGTCGAGAGCATCCTGTCCCACTCACCTTTCAAAGATATGGCCGATCGCTTTAACTTTGTAGCAGTGGCTTCACCCTCTAAAGACTCGGGGGTGAGCATTCCTCGCTTCAACGACTGGAAATCGACAGCATTCTCGTCTCATTTCTCAACTTTCTACAGCAACCGCTACCTTACTACATCAAATGTCTATGATATCCACAATGTATTGGCAGGTATTCCCTATGAACATCTTGTGATTCTGGCAAACACAAACGAATATGGCGGCGGTGGCATCTTCAATGCTTATACCCTCACAACAGCCCGCAATCCTTTGTTCTGGCCTGTTGTCACCCACGAATTTGGTCATAGCTTCGGAGGTCTTGCCGACGAATATTTCTATGAACATCAGGACACGATGAACGATACTTATCCTCTTGACATCGAACCGTGGGAACAGAACGTGACCACTATGATCGACTTTGATTCCAAATGGAAAGACATGATCAAGCCAGGTACTCCCATCCCAACCCCGGTGGCCGATGCTGAAAAAATCGGTGTCGGTGCCTATGAAGGAGCTGCCTACTCGACCAAAGGAATCTATCGCCCGGTCGATCACTGCCGCATGCGTGACAACTTCACCAAAGATTTCTGTCCTGTATGCTCACGTTCGCTTGCACGAATCATAGATTTTTACACAATCGAAGAGAAATAATTTACTTTTCATTTGGATAATTATAAACTTTGTCAGAAATTTGCATTAGAATCTTAAACGAAATAACAAAAACAAAACACGACATATGATTTATAATTTCCGTATGGTCTCTGACGAAGTACCTAACTTCCGACGTGAGATTCAGATAGACGCCGACGCTACATTTGCCGATCTCAAAAATGCCATCTGTGACGCTGTAGGCTATGATAAAAACCAGATGTCTTCATTCTTTATCTGTGCCGACAACTGGGAAAAAGAAAAAGAGATAACTCTTGAAGACATGGGATCGGATTCAGATCAGGATGTCTATCTTATGGACGATTCATATCTCAGTGATTTCATCGAGGACGAGGGTCAGCGTCTCATGTTTACCTTTGACTACATGACCGACCGATCATTCTTCCTTGAAATGAAAGAGATCATCACCCGTAAGAATCTTCTTGACCCGGTATGCACCCTTGCCGTAGGCAAT